>NZ_JBFRVD010000034.1:0-78418 GCF_041474985.1 Vibrio sp. 10N.222.49.C9
CACACTGGCAAGCCCTTTTTGAAGTTTTTCTTACTTTTTTGATTGTTCGAGCGTTTTTTGTTCAAAACACCCCATTTTCACTAGTATTCCTCTTAATTAAGGGCTTAAGGTGCCTATATAAAGGAGGATTTATGAGTTCAATACGCAGTTATAAAGGAATATCCCCTCAGATTGGGCAAGGTGTCTATATAGATACCAGTTCAGTACTGGTTGGTGATATCAAAATCGGTAACGACTCTAGCGTGTGGCCTTTGGTTGCAGCTCGAGGGGATGTGAACCACATTCATATTGGAGAGAGAACGAATATCCAAGATGGTAGTGTCTTGCACGTCACCCATAAGAATGCTGAAAACCCTGACGGTTATCCTCTCTTAATAGGTAATGATGTCACTATCGGGCATAAAGTAATGCTGCATGGCTGCACTATTGAGGATCGTGTACTTGTTGGTATGGGAGCGATCGTGTTGGATGGCGTGATTATCCAAAAAGAAGTGATGATTGGTGCTGGTAGCTTAGTGCCACCAAACAAGGTACTTGAAAGCGGTTACCTCTATGTAGGAAGCCCAGTAAAACAAGCTCGCCCATTAAATGATAAAGAGCGTGCCTTTCTACAGAAGTCTGCAGACAACTACGTTCAGAATAAAAATGACTATCTAGACTCTGTAATTTCAGTCTAAAGCGCTTTGATCTGAATCCGATTAGAGGAGTCATACTCCTCTTCTTCTATTAACTCTTCCGCTAGCTCTTCAATATCGAAACGTAACTCTGAAAAGATAACTAAAGCTTGATCGCCTTCTTCTATATCTTTACCTGCCAATCGTGATAATTCCTCAATAGACATGACACATTCAATCAATGCGCCCGACTGTTGTGCTGGGAACGTGATTGTTCGGCTCTCTTCATCCCAATCTTGGATATCAGGAAATAGAATTGATTGATTCATTTTTTATAAACACCCCATTACATCTCTAGATTTTTACGTAATTCTCTTAAAATCTGTTTTGTTCCCGGACGAAGACCACGCCAAAGCATAAAGCTTTCTGCTGCCTGCCCCACTAGCATACCCAAACCATCATAAGCAGCATGAACACCATTATCTAATGCCCATTGATTGAATACCGTCGTTCCAGATCCATAAACCATGTCATAAACGGCGCTAGTAGAATTGAAAATCACCTCAGACACTTCAGGAAGCTGCCCGCTTAGACCAGATGAGGTAGAGTTAATAATGACATCAAAGCCTTCATTAACATCACTTAGCCCCATCCCCTTGATGTTGCCATGCGACGAAAACATCTCAGCCAGAAGTTCAGCCTTGGAGCTGGTTCGATTAGCGACCACCAGCTGTTGTGGCTTTTGGTCGAGAAGAGGTTGAATCACTCCTCTCGCAGCACCACCAGCGCCAAGAAGAAGAACACGTGCTCCTTTTAGCGTGACTTGATGTTGAAGCAGGTCTTGAACTAAGCCCTCACCATCGGTGTTATCACCAATGATCTCTCCATCATCTAACTTCTTAAGGGTATTTACGGCACCAGCTAGTTCAGCTCTCTCAGTTAGGCGATTGGCTAACTGATAGGCATCTTCTTTAAAAGGCGCTGTGACATTGCACCCTCGACCACCTTCGCTGAAAAAGGTTTTGGCAGCAGTGATAAATTGACCGTGCTCTGGCTGTAATGCTGTATAGGTAAGTTGTTGGCTGGTTTGGCGAGCAAATAATGTGTGAATGAATGGCGATTTGCTTTGCCCAATAGGATTACCGAAAACGGCATAACGATCTACTTGCTGTGTCATATCCTTACCTAACAGAAATAATAAAAAGGGTCATCTATATAGATGACCCTATCACTATCCCTATAAGGAAGGAAGAACTACCAAACTCGAGGTTTGAGGTAGTCACTATAAAGCAGAGCTTCTGGTGAGCCCGCTTGCGGTTCATAGCGATATTCCCAACGAGCCAACGGCGGCATCGACATCAATATAGACTCTGTGCGCCCACCGCTTTGCAGGCCAAATAAGGTACCACGGTCGTAAACTAGGTTGAATTCAACATAGCGGCCACGACGGTATAGTTGGAAGTCACGCTCACGTTCGCCATAAGGTGTATCTTTGCGACGCTCGACAATAGGTAAGTACGCCGCAGCAAAACCTTCACCGACAGCCTGCATATAAGCAAAGCTCTTATCGAAACCCCACTCATTTAAGTCATCAAAGAACAGACCACCAACACCACGTGTTTCGTCTCGGTGAGGAAGATAGAAGTACTTATCACACCACTCTTTGTGTTCTTGATAAACATCATCACCAAACGGCGCACAAAGATCTTTAGCAGTTTGATGCCAAGATTGGCAATCTTCATCGACAGGATAAAATGGCGTTAAGTCAAAACCACCACCAAACCACCAAATCGGGTCTTCCCCTTCTTTTTCCGCAATGAAGAATCGAACGTTCGCGTGTGAGGTTGGGATATATGGGTTTTTAGGGTGGATAACTAATGAAACCCCCATCGCCTCAAACTTACGTCCGGCTAACTCAGGACGGTGAGCGGTTGCAGAGGCAGGCATTGCTTTACCAGCGACGTGAGAGAAGTTAACTCCACCCTGTTCAAATAAAGCACCATTGGTCATCACGCGAGTACGACCACCGCCACCTAGACGATCGCCAGGTTCTCGCTCCCATGCATCTTCTTCAAACAACGCTACACCATCAGCTTGCTCAAGCTGCTGGCAAATCGAATCTTGTAGGCTCAGTAAAAACTGCTTTACTGCTTCTTTATCAATTGCTGACATCTTACTTCCTTTGCAGGGTTTAACCCTGTCTTAATATTTTCGACGTTTTTGCATCTCTAATTTCGCTTGGCTTCTCACGGCCACCCGTTTGGCCTTCTAGAATCGCGACTAAGTGTTGACCCAGTTGCTGTTGAACTTCTTCAGTCGTCATACAAGGCGGCTCGCCAGTCAGGTTGGCACTGGTAGAGGTTAACGGCTTGCCGAACTCATTACACATTCGTTGAACCAAAGGGTGATCCGTCACTCGTACCGCGATGGAATCAAACTGGCCGCTGACCCAGTCAGTAACTTTGCTGCTGGTTGGCATAATCCAAGTGACCGGACCTGGCCATGTCGCTTTCACTGTTACCAACTGTTCTTCCGTCAACTGGCTTTCATCAATATAAGGAAGCAGCTGCTCGTAACTTGCAGCAATCAAGATCAAGCCCTTTTCAACTGGACGCTGTTTTAACTCGAGTAATTTCTTGATGGCATGTGGATTATCAGGATCACAACCAACCCCAAAAACGCCTTCGGTCGGGTAAGCAATGACTTCACCTTGTTGTAATGCCTGCAATGTATGTTGAAAGTTATCCACGGGTTGCCTCATTAAGTCAGTTATCGAACTCGCTAAGTGTACAAATTATCATTCACTGTGACTAAAGCTATTTGTTTATAAAATGTATCAATTAACAACTTAGACTGACGCAAACGTTTTCCTTAAGTAATTTTACCCGTATAATGCGCGCAAAATATCTAATCACTAATTAAATCGTACCTGAAGGAGTTTGAGATGACTGTCGGTATTATCATGGGTTCTAAATCTGATTGGCCAACAATGAAGCTAGCTGCAGAAATGTTGGATCAGTTTGGCGTGGCGTACGAAACAAAAGTGGTTTCTGCTCACCGCACACCTCAGTTGCTTGCAGACTACGCAACCAGTGCGAAAGAGCGCGGTATTAAAGTCATTATTGCTGGTGCTGGCGGTGCTGCACACCTACCAGGCATGGCGGCTGCTTTCACAAGCGTGCCTGTTCTTGGTGTTCCGGTTCAGTCTAAAGCGCTGAAAGGTATGGACTCTCTGCTTTCTATCGTGCAAATGCCAAAAGGCATCGCGGTAGGTACTCTAGCTATCGGTGAAGCGGGAGCAGCGAACGCTGGCATCCTAGCTGCTCAAATCATTGGTACACACAATGAAGAAGTAATGGCGAAAGTAGAAGCGTTCCGCTCTGAGCAAACAGAAACGGTACTTGCTAATCCAAACCCTGCAGAGGACTAATTCCCATGCATGTTCTTGTGTTAGGCGCGGGCCAACTTGCTCGCATGATGTCCCTCGCTGGGGCACCGCTGAATATTGAAATTTCTGCTTTTGATGTTGGCAGCAAAAATATTGTTCATCCATTAACGCAAGCGATTCTAGGCAACGGCTTAGAAAATGCGATTGAGCGCGCGGACGTCATTACTGCTGAGTTCGAACACATCCCTCATGATGTGCTTGAAATATGTGAGCGCAGCGGTAAGTTCTTACCGACCACACAAGCAATCAAAGCTGGCGGTGACCGTCGCCTTGAAAAAGCGCTGTTAGACGAAGCGAACGTAAAAAACGCTAAGTACTATGTGATTAATGCTCGTGAAGACTTTGACGCAGCAATTGCTCATGTTGGCCTACCTATGGTGTTGAAGAGCACACTTGGTGGCTACGATGGCAAAGGCCAATGGCGTTTAAAGACCTTAGACAACGTTGAAGCAACTTGGACAGAAATGGCCGAGTGCATTGCTGCAACCGACAATCAAGCAATCGTGGCAGAAGAGTTTGTTCCGTTCGACCGTGAAGTATCACTGGTTGGTGCTCGTGGAACTAATGGAGAGGTTCAAGTGTACCCACTGGCTGAAAATGTTCACACCGATGGCGTGTTGAGCTTATCAACAGCCATTGACGACATTGAACTGCAAGAACAAGCGAAAACCATGTTCACCGCAGTTGCAGAGCGTTTAGATTACGTTGGCGTACTCGCGCTAGAGTTCTTTGATGTTCAAGGTTCACTGCTGGTGAATGAGATTGCACCACGTGTTCATAACTCGGGCCACTGGACACAACAAGGCGCTGAAACTTGTCAGTTTGAGAACCATCTACGTGCCGTATGTGGCATGCCATTAGGCAGCACTAAGCTGATTCGTCCAACCGCAATGATCAACATCCTTGGTGAAGATACCCTACCTGAAGCAATTCTTGCTCAAGGTGGTTGTCATGTTCATTGGTATGGCAAAGAAAAGCGTGCAGGTCGTAAGATGGGCCACATTAACGTGAGCGCTGATTACAACGCAGAATTACAAAGAGCGTTGTGCTCATTGGCTGAGATTCTTGATAAACAAGCCTACCCTGCTGTGCATGAGTTTGCTGAGCAGATGAAGTAAGCCTACATTGGCTTATTGATATAAAAAGTTTATTGGACACAAAAACGGCGCTCAGTGAGCGCCGTTTTTTTGTGTCTATAATATCGAGTTATTGAGATTGAATGTGGTGACACTTGCGATCTGCGCATTGCTTCTTGGTACCACTGGCCGTTTTCTTCTCCAGTAACAGTGGGAACTGGCACTCTTCACAGCGACCTATAACTGGTGGCTGATTAACGGCAAACTTACACTTAGGGTAGTTATCACACGCATAGAAGGTTTTGCCATAGCGAGATTTACGCTCAACCAAGTGACCTCGATCACACTCAGGGCAGGCAACAAGTGGCTGTTCTTCAGGTTGTTCTTTCGGTTGATCCAAAGATTCGATGTGATTACACTCTGGATAGCTGCTACAACCAATAAACATGCCAAAGCGACCTTGTCTTAGTACCAATTCGTTTTGGCATTTAGGACACGGTACACCCAACTCTTTCACCACGTGGCCATCGTTTTGATGCAACGGCTTAATGTAATCACAGCTCGGATACTGTTTACAGCCTAAAAATGGACCGTGCTTACCGTGGCGAAGCTGAATCTCTCCACCACACTGTGGACATGGTTCATGCTCTAATGCATGTTCATGTGCTGAAAAAAGCTGATTATCAATCTTACTACTCATGACAAGCCTGTGTTAATGCAAGATACCTTGCTCTTTGGTGTACAACAGCTCTTCCATTTGCGTGTAAGCACTTTCATTACCCGGTACATTGAATAGCACCATTAAGATAATCCATTTCAGATCATCCAATTCAAATTCGTTGGTCTCAAGCCCCATCACACGATCAATCACCATTTCACGAATCTCTGTCGTGAGGACGTTGATCTGCTCAAGGAACAACAAGAAACCACGACACTCCATATTAATACGTGATATCTCTTTACTTGTGTAAACACGCATCGAGGTATTAGAGCACATAGTAATCGCCGCTTGGTTATCGGTATCTTGCAGTGCAGCAAGGTCTTCTAACCAATGGAGAGCCTTATAAATATCATCTTGGTGAAACCCTGCTCGAAGAAGCTCATCTTCCAGCTCATCTTGATCCACCTGCAATTCAGAATCGCTATGGATGTAGGTTTCAAACAAGTACATCAGTATGTCCATCATCATAGCTTAGCCTCTCCCCTTTCGAATATAGCCACCGGAAACTGCAACAACATGCCCTGAGAGCTCAAGCTCTAAAAGCTGCATCATGACCTCATGCACAGGTATATGGGTTCTCTGTGCCAAAATATCAACGGGTGTCGCCTCTAATCCTACGTTAGCTAACAGCTGTGGAAATGGCAATTGCTCATTTTCACCCTCATTCGGCGTAGGCTCGAACAAACTGGGCTGCTGATCTATAGACCAGTCTAACAGACTCTTTATTTCAATCAGAACATCTTGAGCATTTTGTACTAAACATGCTCCAGCTTTAATTAAGCTATTACCTCCGCGACTAGTTGGGCTATGAATTGAACCGGGCAGCGCAAACACCTCTCGGCCTTGCTCCATGGCATAGCGAGCCGTAATCAAAGAACCACTCTTTTCAGCTGCCTCAACCACCAAAGTTCCGAGCGACAACCCACTTATAATACGGTTACGGCGAGGGAAATGTTCAGGTCTTGGTTTTGCTCTTGGACGAAACTCTGAAATCAGCGCCCCATTTTCACAGATCCTATCGGCTAAATTTCTGTGCCGCGCAGGGTAAATTGAATCTAAGCCAGAGCCCAGCACCGCGAAAGTCTCTCCTCCTTTATCCAAAGCACCATCATGAGCATAGCCGTCAATGCCCAACGCTAAGCCACTGGTGACGATCAAGCCATTTTGGACAAACTCTTTGGCGAAGGACTTCGCTGTCTGTAACCCTTCAATACTGGCATTACGACTGCCGACCATCGCGATTTGAGGCTCGATCAGTTTTTCAACGTGACCTTTAACGAAAAGCACACTTGGCGCAGAGGCGATCTCGTTCAGCAGTTTGGGATAATGTGAGCAATTCGGGGTAATAATGTGATGGTTAGGCTGTTTTGCTTGCCATGATAAGCAAGCCTCCACTTCTCTTGGGGCTTGCTCTCTTAGATAGGCAATTTGCTTGGCAGACAAGCCAATCGCTTGCAGCTGCTGACTTGAATAACCAACAATATTAGAAGGAGAATCAATACTCAGCAAACGAGCAAGGCGCTTGCCACCCAATTGTGGAACAAAACTTAACGTTAACCAAGCGATCAGTTGCTCTTCATTCACTCGCTTCCCTCTTCTGTCACTGCAAGGTCCAAAGGCGATACCGCCACAATGTCATTACTTACTGGCTTTGAACTTTGAGTGATCAACGCGAGGCTAAAATACTCATAAGGACGAATGACCATCAAGCTACCGAGCGAGGTACTTGGTAGCTGCACTTTATTACTCGCCGCAGACTCTTTATAGCTGTATTCACCCTGCTTACCAAACACCACAGCACCGCTTTCACTGAGGGTAAACATAGAACCTTGGCGAAGGTTATCCTGTGAACCTTTGTTGATCACCACTACCTGATTCTTCGCGCTGTACTGGCTGCCATCTAATGAGCCCAAGATATTAGCAAACTGACCTGCCGCACTAGGTGCAGGATAAAACGTGGTAGAGAGCTTCACCTGATCAACACCAAGTTCTGGTAGCACAAGGTCATTAAGCAGCACCTCTTGCAGCTGAGTGTCTATCTGCAAGCTGCTGAACTCAGCATCCACCTCTTTTAAGCGCGCAGTGGCGACCAGTCGCAAAGAGGTAACACTCGCTTGGGGTTGCTGCCGTTGGTAGGTTTCAACTGCGCGGTAGATACCCCACTTTTGATGTTGTTGGTTACCTGAGATAAACAACCGGTCTGCACCCGATAAGAAACGTTTACCATCACTGGTTCCTAATACTCGTTGTGCCGATTCGATATCTTGCTGCTCTACCAAGCGATCAGACTGTAAATAAGGTAGAACCAGTCCCTCGTTGACGGTAGGTACTGCTTTCTTCTCAGAAACACGAATCTTAGGGCTGAGTTTGATAACAGGCTTGAGGCTCAAGACAGGTTCACCATTAATCCAAACCAACGACAGTTTGTCTCCGGGATAAATAAGGTGAGGATTTTCTATCTCAGGGTTTACCTGCCATAACCTTGGCCACAACCACGGGCTATCAAGATACATCGCAGATATATCCCATAAGGTATCGCCCTTTACCACCACATACGCCTCAGGTGCGCCCTGCTTAATGGTTAAAGGTTGAGCGCTATTTTCAGCCGTAGCGGCGAACGAAAGCGAGGCACAAACAAGAGAAAAAATGGGAGAAAAATGACGCATGACCTAGGTTCCTTGGTCTGAATATATGACATCTGATTTGAGAATTACCTTCAGGATGCTGTCATTTGACCTCTAAAATGTCTAGAATTGAGCCAACAAGGTTTAAGCTGTTTCGGCACAGTTCAATATTTCGAGTGTATATGTCTGTATTACAAGTATTAACATTACCAGATGATCGTCTACGTACCGTGGCGAAACCGGTAAAAGAAGTTACCCCAGAGATTCAAAAGTTCGTTGATGACATGATTGAAACCATGTACGACGAAGAAGGTATCGGCCTTGCGGCAACGCAAGTAGATTTCCACCAACGCATCGTTGTTATCGATATTTCAGAAACACGTGATGAGCCAATGGTGCTTATCAACCCTGAAATTACTGAGAAGCGCGGCGAAGATGGAATCGAAGAAGGCTGCCTATCTGTACCAGGCGCTCGAGCTCTAGTACCTCGCGCTGCAGAAGTAACGGTTAAAGCACTAGACCGTGACGGCAACGAATTCACATTCGACGCTGACGACCTTCTGGCTATCTGTGTTCAGCACGAACTTGACCACCTAGAAGGCAAGTTGTTTGTTGATTACCTATCGCCACTAAAGCGTAAACGTATCCAAGATAAGCTAGCGAAGATTAAACGTTTCAACGAGAAACAAGGTTAATAACCGCTGCTATTACTAAATTAGAAGGAAGCCTACCTTGAGTCAGTCTTTAAGAATTGTCTTTGCAGGTACTCCGGATTTCGCCGCCCGTCACTTGGCGGCGTTGTTGTCTTCGGAGCATGAAGTTGTTGCTGTTTACACACAGCCAGATCGACCAGCAGGCCGCGGTAAAAAACTGACTGCGAGCCCAGTAAAAAACATCGCACTTGAAAACAATATTCCGGTTTACCAACCAGAAAACTTCAAGTCAGATGAGGCCAAGCAAGAGCTAGCTGAGTTGAACGCTGACATCATGGTTGTTGTCGCTTACGGCTTATTGCTTCCGCAGGTTGTATTAGATACGCCTCGCTTAGGTTGTATCAACGTACATGGCTCTATCCTACCGCGCTGGCGTGGTGCTGCTCCGATTCAACGCTCTATTTGGGCAGGTGATAAAGAGACAGGCGTGACGATCATGCAGATGGATATCGGCCTAGATACTGGCGACATGCTAAGTATCGCGACGCTGCCTATCGAAGCGACAGATACTAGCGCATCTATGTACGAGAAATTAGCGGGCCTTGGCCCTGATGCGCTTGTTGAATGTCTAGCGGACATCGCTTCTGGCAAAGCAGTTGCAGAAAAGCAAGACGATGAGCTTGCGAACTACGCGAAGAAGCTAAGCAAAGAAGAAGCGCGTATCAACTGGAGTGATGAAGCTGCGCATATTGAGCGCTGCGTTCGTGCCTTCAACCCATGGCCAATGAGTCACTTTGAAGCTGCTGAGAACAGCATTAAAGTATGGCAAAGCCGTGTGGCAGAGCAAACTTCTGATAAGCCTGCAGGTACCATTCTGCAAGCGGATAAAACTGGTATCTATGTTGCGACAGGGCAAGGCGTACTTGTTCTTGAACAACTGCAAATTCCAGGTAAAAAAGCCATGTCAGTTCAGGATATCTTGAACTCACGTGCAAGCTGGTTTGAAGTTGGTACACAACTTTCTTAATCCGCTTTTAAAGCTGCTAATTACGCAGCTTAGAAAACCTTTACGAGGGCAGAGATGCCCTCATGTATTCAAATAAATATTCGGTACCCCTCATGAATGTTCGCGCTGCTGCTGCAAATGTCCTATTCCAAGTTGTCGATAAAGGCCACTCTCTGTCACACGCTCTCCCTGCGGCTCAAAAAACGATCCGTCCACGAGACCATGCTCTACTGCAAGAGATTTGCTACGGCGCACTTCGTTACCTGCCTCGTTTAGAGTCAATCGCTAACGAACTGATGGAAAACCCGCTTAAAGGTAAAAAGCGTGTATTCCACCACCTAATCTTGGTGGGCATTTACCAACTAAGCTTCATGCGTATCCCTTCGCATGCCGCGGTTGCTGAAACGGTTGAGGGCACTAAAACACTGCGTGGTCCAAGCCTGAGTGGTTTGATCAACGCTGTGCTACGTAGCTACCTACGTGACCAAGAAGAACTGGACGAGAAAGCCGTTAGTCACAATGCAGGCAAATACGGCCACCCAAGCTGGATTCTAAAAATGCTTCAAGAGAGCTACCCAGATCAATGGGAGCAACTGGTTGAAGCAAACAACAGTAAGGCACCAATGTGGCTGCGCGTTAACCGCCAACACCACACTCGTGACGAGTATGTTGAACTACTTAAAAACGAAAACATTGAATACACATTGCACCCAGAAGCAGCCGATGCCATAAAATTAGCTGCACCTTGTGATGTTACTTTGCTTCCTGGCTTCGACAGAGGTTGGGTATCAGTGCAAGACGCTGCCGCTCAGCTTTCGGTTGACTACCTAACACCAAAAGATGGTGAGCTGATCTTAGATTGTTGTGCTGCGCCAGGTGGTAAAACGGCACACATTCTTGAGCACACTCAAGACACTGAAGTGGTTGCGATTGACTGCGACATTAAACGTCTAGACCGCGTTTACGATAACCTTGAGCGTCTACAACTGCGTGCCGACGTAATTTGTGGTGATGCTCGCTACCCAGAAGAGTGGTGGATGGGTGATAAGTTCGACCGTATCCTACTTGATGCACCTTGTTCAGCGACTGGCGTCATTCGCCGTCACCCTGACATCAAGTGGCTACGTCGTGCGTCTGACATTGATGCGCTGGCTGAACTGCAAAGCGAGATTATGGATGCAATGTGGCGTCAGCTGAAAGAAGGCGGCACCATGGTTTATGCGACTTGTTCTATCACGCCGCAAGAAAACGTGCTGCAAGTGAAAGCATTCCTAGCACGCACTGAGAACGCTACGTTGGTTGGGTCTGATATCGAAAATCCGGGTCGTCAAATACTACCTGGAGAAGAAGATATGGATGGCTTCTACTACGCAGTTCTAGTAAAACAGGCATAACAACTAACAGCGGCTAAGAATTTATTTCTTAGCCGCTGTTTCTTTCTAGTGCATTATCAAAATAAAGTTAGATAACTAGAATTACCACGGTAAAGAAAAGAGAAAGGCTATGAAGATCATTATCCTAGGTGCTGGACAAGTTGGCGGTACCCTTGCTGAAAACCTGGTTGGTGAAAACAACGACATCACCATTGTCGACCGTAATGCTGACCGACTTCGTGAACTTCAGGATAAGTACGACCTTAGGGTTGTAAACGGTTATGCCAGCCACCCAAACACACTACGTGAAGCGGGTGCGCAAGATGCCGACATGTTGGTTGCCGTAACCAACATGGATGAAACCAACATGGCTGCGTGTCAGGTTGCTTTCTCTCTTTTCAATACGCCGAACCGAATTGCTCGTATTCGCTCTCCTCAATACCTAGAAGAGAAAGAAGCGTTATTCAAATCAGGTGCCATCCCAGTCGATCACCTGATCGCACCCGAAGAGCTAGTGACCAGCTACATCGAGCGCCTGATTCAATACCCAGGCGCACTGCAGGTTGTGAGCTTTGCTGAACAGAAGGTTAGCCTAGTAGCAGTAAAAGCCTACTACGGTGGTCCACTGGTTGGTAACGCATTGTCTGCTTTGCGTGAGCACATGCCGCACATTGATACCCGTGTTGCCGCTATTTTCCGTCAAGGTCGCCCTATTCGTCCACAAGGCACCACCATCATTGAAGCCGATGATGAAGTGTTCTTCGTCGCAGCGAGTAACCACATCCGCTCAGTAATGAGTGAGCTACAGCGCCTAGAGAAACCGTACCGCCGCATCATGATTGTCGGTGGTGGTAACATTGGTGCAAGCTTGGCAAAACGCCTTGAGCAGAGCTACAGTATCAAGCTTATCGAGCGCAGCTACACTCGCGCCGAGAAGCTGTCTGAAGAATTAGAAAACACCATCGTATTCTGTGGTGATGCCGCCGATCAAGAGCTGCTGACCGAGGAGAACATCGATCAAGTGGACGTGTTCATCGCCCTAACCAATGAAGATGAAACCAACATCATGTCAGCCATGCTGGCGAAGCGAATGGGTGCCAAGAAGGTAATGGTACTGATTCAGCGTGGTGCTTACGTAGACCTTGTTCAGGGTGGCGTGATTGATATTGCTATCTCTCCACAGCAAGCGACCATTTCTGCGCTGCTTACTCACGTTCGTCGTGCTGATATTGTTAACGTATCATCTCTACGTCGCGGCGCTGCAGAGGCGATCGAAGCCATTGCTCACGGTGACGAAACCACATCGAAAGTGGTTGGCCGAGCGATTGGCGACATCAAGCTACCACCGGGCACCACTATTGGTGCGATTGTTCGCGGAGAAGAAGTACTTATCGCGCACGATAGAACCGTAATCGAACAAGATGACCACGTAGTGATGTTCCTAGTGGACAAGAAATACGTACCTGATGTTGAGTCTCTATTCCAACCGAGCCCGTTCTTCTTATAGCCTTGTTCTCGTAAGTATCTTCTCGCAACCTTCTTCTTGTGAGAACGACGCTTCGGCACAAAGCGATGGTCTATTAAGCTATGGTCAACTTTCGTCCGATATTATTAGTGATAGGGTTAGTGTTATCAAAACTCGCCCTTTTCATGTACATCCCCACATTGGTTGCCTTTTTCACAGGCACCGGTGGCTTCCTCGAGTTTGGTCAATCGGTAGTGATCACGCACATTGTGGCATTCATCTGCTTAAGCTTAGGCCGCTCCGCTAAGTTTCGATTAGGGGTGCGGGACATGTTCCTGATCACCTCTCTGGTCTGGACTATTGCCAGCGCCTTCGCTGCACTACCCTTTGTCTTCATCAACCACATCAGCTTCACTGATGCCTATTTTGAAACCATGTCGGGTATCACCACGACAGGATCAACCGTATTAAGCGGCTTAGACAGCATGTCACCAAGCATTCTATTATGGCGATCTATATTGCAGTGGCTTGGTGGTGTTGGGTTCATCGTAATGGCAGTAGCGGTTCTACCAATGCTTAACGTCGGTGGTATGCGCTTGTTCCAAACTGAGTCTTCCGATTGGTCAGATAAAAGCAGCCCGAGAGCAAAAACCGTCGCCAAGAACATCGTGGCGGTCTATTTGGTATTAACAGGCCTATGCTTGGTGAGCTACCTATTTGCGGGCATGAGTGTGTTTGATGCCATCAACCACTCATTCACCACGCTATCTACAGGCGGTTACTCAACCTCAGACGGTTCTATGAACCACTTCTCGAACAGCGCTCACTGGGTGGGTACTGTATTCATGTTCTTAGGTGGCTTGCCGTTTTTACTCTTTGTCAGTGCGCTGCGCGGTAGAAAGCTCTCTATCCTCTACAAAGATGCCCAAGTGAGAGGCTTCGCTTACCTATTCTTAGTCACCAGTGCTGTGATATCCACATGGCTGGTGGTCAGAGATGGCTACACGGTATTGGATGCGATGCGTGTTTCGATGTTTAACATTGTGTCAGTCGTCACCACAACCGGTTTTGGCTTAGAAGACTTCACCGCGTGGGGCGCTTTGCCTACCACGCTGTTTGCCTTTTTAATGATGGCGGGCGCGTGCTCAGGTTCAACCTCTGGCGGTATCAAAATCTTCCGCTTCCAAATTGCAATGACCATGCTCCATAAACAAATGATGAAACTGATTCATCCATCGGGCGTGTTTGTTCAACGCTATAATCAACGACCAGTCAGTGACGACATCGTACGTTCACTCGTTGCATTTGGTCTGATGTTCTTTATCACGATTATCTTAATTGCCGGTGGGCTGAGTGCGATGGGACTTGATCCTGTAACCAGTATATCCGGTGCTATCACAGCCGTTGCCAATGTTGGTCCAGGAATGGGCAGCGTGATAGGTCCAACCGGAAACTTTGCTCCACTGCCTGACGCCGCAAAATGGCTATTAAGTTTAGGAATGCTGATGGGGCGACTCGAGATACTGACGCTCATCGTTCTATTTTTCCCAGCCTTTTGGCGACGCTAACCAAGCACAAAATCAAGGAAATACAGATGAAATCATACGTACTTCTCGCTGGCGCATTGCTCGCAAATTCAGTATTCGTAAGTGCTGCCTTGGCGGATCAAATGGTCACACTACCTGATGGCAAACAAGTGTTACTCAAAGATGATTATACTTGGCAATATGTGGCACCGAAGCAAACGGAAGCAGCAGCGACAACATCAGAGATCGCCGTGCCCGTTGCAACAGCACCTGTCGTAGCCGTCCCGGTAGCGACGAATACTCGTGGCACAACGGTTGTGGTTAATAGTAAAAAACCAAGCTTACAGCTGTCTCAGTCAGGAGTGGATGTTGTACTGGGTGCAAGTCGCTATGAAGATGGTGAGCTTATCATTCCGACAGCCATCACTAACCAAGGCACTCAAGCGGTCATTTTGGTATCACTTAACATCAGCGTATTTACTGCAGAAGGTGAGTTGTTGGCAGAAGAAGAAGTTGCGGTGTGGAAATCAATCAAACGAATGGCCGACACATACCTACGACCAAAGACGGGTGAAGAAGGCAAGCTCATCAAGCTCGACCTAGAACAACACCCTGAATATCAGATTAAAGCTGAGATTACTGAGGTACTGGCTCGCTAAACCGGAGTCACGTACAAATAAATAGCGAAGAAATGGCAAGCGCAGCCCGCCAACACAAACAAATGCCAGATGGCATGATTGTAAGGGATGCGTTTTGCCACATAGAAAATCACACCCAACGAGTAAATCACGCCACCGAGTGCTAGTAGCACCAAACCACCCATCTCGATATTCATCGCCAGTTGATAAACCACAATCAGCGATAACCAACCCATCGCCAAGTAAGTCACCAATGACAAACGCTTAAATCGGTAGACGAAGGCAATCTTCATAATGATTCCGACTAGCGCGATACCCCAAATCACTGCCATCAAACCCATCGCCAATGGTGTTCTTAAACTCACCAATAAAAATGGCGTGTAACTGCCCGCGATCAATAAGTAGATCGCACAGTGATCGAGAGTTTTCAGTAATCGCTTGGTCTTTTCTGTGGTGATCGAGTGATAAAGCGTGGAAGCGAGAAAGAGTAGGATAATACTGCTGCCATATACCGCCATACTCGCAATAGTCAGTATGTCGGCTTGATGGTCAAACGCACGAATCAGCAGCAGGATTAAACCAACCACGCCAAGCACAACACCCAAGCCATGGGTTATCGCATTGGCGCGTTCTTCGATGTCACTGTATTCGCTCGCCGATGATGCAGACATGATTATCCTACTAGAGTAAATGTTCGATTTGCCTAGTATTGCACATTAAGCTTACACGTGTAAGCTTAAATTTTTATGACATCTTTTATGACATTAATAACGCCTAAACGGTGTGATGAAGCTAAGGTCTCTAAAGCTACAGAACCAAAGAGCTAACTAAGATGCGTTGTCTAGATACTCAAGTACCATCTTGCCCGCATCTTGTGGTGACGTATCCAATGGCACACTCAATTGACGCTGCAGTTGGCCAATGCCTAACAAGCTCGCCAACATGCCTTTTGCACCATCGCGATTACGGTCTATCTCAAACCACAACTTAAGCTCGGTTTCATCACGATGAGCAACCACTTCCAGTTCACGCCAGCGGCCATGATATGGACCAGTGGTAGGGACAAACTCAAACTCTTGAACAAATGGCAGTTCAAAGCCCTCTACTGCTTCGCACTCAACTTGGCGAATGCGTAAACCTTGAGCTTCTAGTTCATTAAAAATACCATCAAGAAGTGCATCTGGGCGAACCGTTAAAATATCCTTATCCGATGGATCAATCGCCATCGCAATATCGAGCCCGGTTTCTAGCCACACCTTTGAATCACCAATCGTGACAGGTGTGTTCAGCGGGACATCAAACTCACATTCAAAATCACGGGTTTCACCCGGCTGAATAACAAAGGCATACGGCAGGCTCCATTTGGCCAACGAGTATGTCTGGTGCATTCGACGTGTTTGACCGCCCTCTTGCCTTTGCGAATTCATAGTAATTTCTTTGACGTAACGACAGCACAAGTTGAGATCGATATTGTCGATCTCTTGTGGCTGAGCGCCACCATAGACATGCACAATAATGCTCGCCTTCTTGCCTGGATAAAGCACTTCCTGTTGCAATACAGAATCCACCTTGGCAGATCCAATTCCAAAACTTGCTAACGTTTTCTTTAAGAACGACATATGCACCTCCTTTAAAGCATCATCTTAAGCCTGAAAGAGGTTCAAACTCAAATATACTGCTCACACTATTTTAGCTCTAATATCGTCTATTTATCACTCAGGCGTCGATCGATAACTTAGATAGTGATAATCTAAGCCTTGATATGCATGCATATCATTATCCTGATTTATTCTTCGGATTGGCGAAAGCCAGACGAGTGACGCTTCAAGCAATTGAGGTGGAGCTCATGGTAAATCAGGCCATTAGATTGGCAATGGATATGCCTGACCGTTAGGTAAATTAATGCGCCCAACAGCTGTCAGGTTCTCGCACACCAACCGTAGTGCGATGCGTCGTCGTAGTGGCTTTGTTGCTGCTCCAACGGCTAAGAAATTGGCTCCTACAATGACTCTAGTTGAGAAGACTGCTTTATTAGCACCGACTACAACGAAAGTGATTAAAGCCGCTTAACAAAAAGCGCAGTTTTTACTGCGCTTTTTTCTTGCCCGCTCCCATCTTGAAATGTGTTTACACATTGGTATTCCCTACCCGATTTGATACCTTAGCCACAAATCATTATAAAATTTGTGGAGAAATAAAGTATGAAGTGTCACCGCATTGAAGAACTGCTTGAACTGATGGAGCCTGAGTGGCAGAAAGATCAAGAGCTTAACCTATTAGAGTTCATCATTAAGCTATCAAAAGAAGCGGGCTACCAAGGCAAGCTTGAAGAACTGACTGACGATGTTCTTATCTATCACCTAAAAATGCGCAACAGCGAAAAAGATGAGATGATCCCGGGCCTGAAAAAAGACCAAGAAGATGATTTCAAAACCGCAATTCTAAAAGCACGTGGCCTTCTTTAGTCGCCCGTTAGTTTAGAGCTCAATTGCCGTATAGATAAAACACTCAATTTTAAAAAGCGACCACCAGGTCGCTTTTTTGTTTCTGTTCGCTATTTTTTCGTCACAACTGTTATGACTTTTGTTGTTAAAGGTTGATAGCGTTAAAGAAATGAGAACAAGATTGTCGCTATAATCGCCATCCATAAGAATCTTCTAAAATAATAAGAGTGAGTGCGATAACAACAAATGCACCAAGCTCAATTTCAACAGGTTCTCTAAACCATACTTTCAAGTAATGTCGTCATGCCCGACTTAACCGGGCAAACAAGCCACAAAAAGGATAGTCCATGAGTCAGGATAAAATCGATATCAAAGATGTGACTCCTAAAACCTTTAACCCGAAAACACATAAAGGTAATGGAGATCGATTTAACCCAAGTAACCGAATCTATGTTCGAGAAAGCAAAGGTAAATTCCAACAACTGCGTCGCTATGGCGGTTGGTTCTTACTTTTACTTTTTGCGCTTATCCCATGGATTCCCTTTGGTGAACGTCAAGCGATCTTGCTCGATATCGGCAGCCAACAGTTCAACTTCTTTGGCACCACCTTATACCCGCAAGATCTGACCCTACTCGCGATCCTATTTATGATTGCCGCGTTTGGCCTGTTTTTCATAACCACCTTCTTAGGCCGCGTCTGGTGTGGCTATTTATGCCCGCAAACCGTCTGGACCTTCATGTATATCTGGTTCGAAGAGAAGCTAGAAGGCGCTGCCAATAAGCGAAGAAAACAAGACTCGGGCAAATTGACGAGCAATTTAATCCTCAGAAAAACCCTCAAACACATTGCGTGGTGGGCGATTGCCATTGCGACGGGCTTAACCTTTGTTGGTTACTTCATCCCAATCAAAGAGTTAGTGGTTGGCTTCTTTACCTTTAACTCGTCTTTCTGGCCGGTGTTTTGGGTACTGTTCTTTGCTGGATGTACTTATGCCAATGCGGGTTGGATGCGTTCAATTGTTTGTCTGCACATGTGTCCTTACGCGCGTTTCCAGTCGGCAATGTTCGATAAAGACACCTTCATCGTTGGTTACAACACAGAACGTGGTGAAAGCCGTGGCCCTCGCTCTCGTAAAGCCGATCCAAAAGAGCTTGGTCTAGGCGACTGTATTGACTGTAATCTGTGTGTACAAGTGTGCCCTACGGGTATCGATATCCGTGACGGCCTGCAATACGAGTGTATTAACTGCGGCGCGTGTATTGATGCCTGTGACAACACGATGGAGCGTATGGGCTATGAGAAAGGCCTGATCAATTACACCACCGAGCACAGACTTGAAGGTCACTCGACCAAGGTAATGCGTCCCAAGCTGTTGGGCTATGGCGCTATCTTGATCGTGATGCTGGGCTTGTTCTTCGCCCAAATCGCGAGCGTTGATCCTGCCGGCCTAAGTGTTCTGCGTGACCGAAACCAACTGTTTAGAGTCAATAACCAAGGGTTGGTTGAAAACACCTACACCTTGAAAGTGATCAACAAGACTCAACAAGAGCAAGAGTACAAACTCGGTGTTAGCGGACTGCCCGATTCTATCTGGTATGGTAAACAGACGATTACTGTCGATCCAGGCGAGGTTTTGAACCTACCTATCAGTTTAGGCGCCGACCCAGAAAAACTGAGCTCACCAGTTTCGACAATTCAGTTTATACTCTCGGATAATGAAGAGTTTACGATGGAAGTCGAAAGCCGCTTTATCAAGAAGCTCTGATACCCACACCTTAGTGCTTGGTATAACAACCCAATAAATGGAAAAAGGCTCAGTAATGAGCCTTTTTTATTCTATGACGATGCAAGCCTTTAACTTTGATAACCTGACTCCTGACTTCATGTGGTACGCACTGGAGAGCATTGGAGTTCGTGCTGAATCCGGGCTTCTCGCTCTCAACAGCTACGAAAACCGGGTGTATCAATTCACCGATGAAGACCGTAAGCGCTACGTCGTTAAGTTTTATCGTCCGCAACGCTGGAACAAGGCACAGATCCAAGAAGAGCATGACTTCGCACTCGAGCTTATCGAGCAAGAGATGCCGGTTGCGCCTCCAATGCGAATCAACGGTGCAACCTTACATGAATACCAAGGCTACCTATTTGCACTATTTGAAAGTGTTGGCGGCAGACAGTATGAAGTTGACAATCTAGATCAATTGGAAGGCGTAGGACGCTTTCTTGGTCGTATTCATAAAGCCAGCGCGGGAAGAACATTCCAGCATCGCCCGACCATCAGCTTAGATGAATACCTTTATCAGCCACGTAAGATTCTAGAGAACTCTCAGTTTATCCCGACGCACCTAGAAAATGCCTTCTTCAATGACGTTGACCTTCTGATCAAAGAGCTAGAGAGCCAGTGGCCGAGCAACATTGAGAATATCCGCCTGCACGGTGACTGCCACCCTGGCAATATTTTGTGGCGCGATGGGCCAATGTTCGTCGATCTTGATGACGCACGTAACGGCCCTGCGATACAAGATCTGTGGATGCTGCTCAATGGCGAGCGCCAAGATAAGCTGATGCAACTGGATATTTTGCTAGAGAGTTACCAAGAGTTTTGCGATTTTAATACCGCACAACTGAAACTAATCGAACCACTACGCGGTCTACGTATGGTGCATTACATGGCATGGTTGGCGAAACGATGGCACGATCCTGCGTTTCCTCTGGCCTTCCCGTGGTTTAATGATCCGAAATATTGGGAGCAACAAGTACTTGCTTGTAAAGAGCAAATTGCTACCCTGCAAGAGCCACCACTTTCGTTAATGCCTCAGTGGTAACAGCAATCGCAACATACAACTAGATAAAAATTCAAACATAATGGAGATTGGATATATGAAAAAGCTATTCGCATTTTTCTCATTGATCATGTTGAGCCTTACCGCTCACGCTGCGAAATTTAACGAAGGTGAACACTACAAAGTTCTCGACCTAGAAGCATCAAAAAAACCAATGGTGACAGAGTTCTTCTCTTTTTACTGCCCACACTGTAATAGCTTTGAGCCAATCATCCAGCAGCTAAAACAACAGCTACCTAAAGACGCTAAGCTACAGAAGAACCATGTTTCATTCATGGGTGGCAACATGGGTCTGCCAATGAGCAAAGCTTACGCGACAATGATTGCACTGAAAGTTGAAGATAAAATGGTGCCAGTGATGTTTAACCGCATCCACACAATGAACAAGCCACCACGTGATGAAGAAGAACTGCGTCAAATCTTCCTAGACGAAGGCGTTGATGCGAAGAAATTCGATGCTGCGTATAACGGCTTTGCTGTAGATTCTATGGTTCGTCGCTTCGACAAAGCATTCAAAGACAGCGGCCTTTCAGGTGTACCCGCTGTTGTGGTTAACAACCGCTACCTAGTAGAAGCTCAAGGTATCAACTCTCTTGATGAGTACTTCGAGCTCGTGAACTTCTTATTAAAGAAGTAAGCCATTGATGAAAGGAAGCTTCGGCTTCCTTTTTTTTTGCTAGTTCAAAAATCATTATTGATAAATAATTAACCTGGAAGTTTAAAGCTTTACTGCTATTAATAACCCGTCCTAAGAACCGGTGGGCAAGGAGCCCTTGAATGAAAATAAAAATAACTCTCTTGGCATTGAGCGTTGCGGCTTCTCCCGCTTTTGCCAAGCTTGCAGACCAACAAGGTTTCAGTGGTGAAATCTCTCTCAATACCGGGGTTACCTCTTCCACCTCGAACTTTAATACCGATGCTGATAGCAATCTTTCATCCACAGATCAGAAGGCTTCTTCGGAAAGCTCTTTTCTGGTTGCTCCTTTAGGTAGTGTTGCTTATACCTTTGGTGAAAAGCTAAACCATCAGGTATACACAGGTACCGCGCGAGATGATGTAGCAACAGGTACTGTAGTTCTCGAAGTCGGTTACAAATACCAACTTGAGTCAGGCATGGTGATCGACGCTTCACTGCTGCCAACCATTATGTCTGGTGAAACTTGGGCTGATCCATACAACACCACATCAGCTCGCACCAAGACCGATGAAACTGGCAATGCGTTTCGTTTGAAGCTAAGCAACATTGCGGGCTCAGCTTTCTCGCTAGACATGGCCTATGCGACCAAAGATGTCGACAAGGATGATATTCAAGATCAAGAGCTCAAACGAGATGCCAATACTCTCTACTTGAAAGGTCAATATCGCCTGCCACTTAGTCGTACCATGATGCTTATTCCATCCGTCATCTATCAAACACGTGATGCTGATGGTAAAGCTGAATCTTACGACCAATTCGGTGGTGAGGTAAGCTTGTTTGGTGGCATGGGGCGTCACAAGTACGCACTAACAGCGGGTTACAACCAACGCTCTTACGATGCGAGCAACCCGATCTACGACAAGAAACGCAGCGACGACAATATCAACCTATTCGCCGCCTATGAGTATGATCAATTCATGGATTGGGAAAACTGGTCGTTTATTTCACTGGCAGGCTACGGCACCAGCGACTCGAACATTACCTTCTACGACGAGTCTCAATATATAGTTTCAGTTGGCTTGAACTACAAGTTCTAACCTTAGCGAGTATGAACTGCAATCCAACGAAAGCCTGCATCTAAGCAGGCTTTTTCTGCTTGCTAGACAGCTTGAGCCGTGAGTTGTTTCAGCAAGCGATCCATCGCGCGATAGCCTAGCGCTTCTGATAGATGTTTCTTTTCGATCTGCTCGTTACCGTCAAGGTCGGCAATGGTTCGTGCCACCTTAATAATTCGATGATAAGCACGAATCGATAAACCCAAGCGATGTAGTGCTGTCTCAAGAAACTCTGCATCTTCGCGTCGCAGTGGGCAATACTTCTCAATTTCTCGGCTACCTAACAGTGCATTCGATTTATGGTTGCGAGATAGCATTAACTCTCGCGCCTGCCTAACCCTTTGCTTAACTACTTGAGTGGTTTCACCGCGATCACCGCCTTCGGCCAACATTCCTTTTGGCAACAGAGGTATCTCCAATGACATATCGAACCTATCCAGCAAGGGCCCAGATAAGCGATTGAGGTAACGCAGGATGATCTGTGGGTTGGCGCGCGCCTGGTTACCTTCGTAATAACCCGTTGGACTTGGGTTAAGTGCACCGACCAATTGAAAACGCGCAGGAAAACGAGTCTTGCCCGCAGCACGGGAGATAATGATCTCGCCCGACTCTAGTGGCTCTCGTAATGAATCAAGCACCTTGCGCTCAAACTCCGGCATCTCATCTAAGAACAATAAGCCGTTATGCGCTAAAGAGATCTCTCCGGGGCGAGGCACCGAACCACCACCCACTAATGCCGCCATTGAACTGGAATGGTGAGGAGAGCGAAAAGGTCGTTGCTTCCAGTTGTATTGATTGATTTCTTGTTGCGTTAACGAGGCCACCGACGCGGTTTCCATCGCTTCGTCATCACTCATTTCAGGTAATAGGTCACGCAGTCGAGAAGCGAGCATAGTTTTTCCGGTTCCGGGTGGGCCAAGAAACAATAAGTTATGATTCCCAGCAGCGGCTATCTCTAGAGCTCGCTTGCCTTGTTGTTGGCCGATAATATCTTGTAGGTCGCGAAGCACTGAAACATCAGCCTGATGATGTTCCGTTCTATATAGCCCAAGCTGAGCCTGTCCACACATGTCAGCACAAACCTCCAACAAGGTTTGTGCAGATTTATGCGCTCCCTTGCCCACCAGCGCAGCCTGATCACCGTTATGATGTGGGACAACTAAGCATCGCTCTACACTGTCGGCGGCTAACGTCGCAGGCAAAACGCCCTTTACCGAGCGAAGTTCTCCTGACAATGCCAACTCACCGATAAATTCATGTTGAGCTACTTTTGATGTCGGAAGCTGATCTGACGCCACCAAAATCCCAAGCGCGATGGGCAGGTCAAAACGGCCACCTTCTTTGGGCAAATCGGCTGGGGCGAGATTAACCGTGATTCTTTTCGATGGAAACTCAAAGCGAGAATTGATGATCGCGCTTCTCACTCGATCTTTAGATTCCTTGACCGTTGTTTCAGGTAGACCCACCAGCGTGAAGCCAGGCATTCCGTTGCTTATATGCACCTCAACGGTCACTTCTGGCGCCTCTACACCCACACTAGCTCGGCTATGAATTATCGCGAGTCCCATAACTTTCCTTTGTCTTTGATTTAAAAGTATTCGCTCTGGATATTCGTTGCTCACCAAAGCGATAAGGTTGTTATATAGCTTGGTGGAATGGTATTTTAATGTGAAAAAAGAATGACATTTCCCTTGTCATGCGGCAGATTTGTGTGATAACACTAGAGATGTAGATATTTACTGAAGACAATAAACGAGAAAACTCGAATATTATGATTTTTAACGCTCGCATTTACGCACTGATTAACCTGATTATCGTAGTCATTATTAAGACTGCGCGGGGGCGAGTGGGAAGAAAGTAACCACGAATTAGAAAAAACCCCCGCACTGACAAGTCCGGGGGTTTTTTCTAATTTAAACATTCGATTTTTATATTTTTGAGCATTTTCGGCTTTGCCGATTTACAGGAAGAATGGGAGCACAAGATGTGCAGAGACAAAGGAAACAGTTACCAAAATAAAGGTAATACGGGAGAATTCCGATGAAAGGCGCAGAACTAGTCGTATCCGCACTCAAGCAACAAGGAATTGAGACCGTATTTGGTTACCCCGGTGGTGCCATCATGCCAATCTACGATGCACTCTATGACGGCGGGGTTGAACATATCCTATGTCGCCATGAGCAAGGCGCCGCTATGGCCGCGATCGGCATGGCTAGAGCAACACAAGATGTCGCTGTTTGTATGGCAACCTCGGGACCAGGTGCAACCAACCTAGTCACTGGCCTTGCTGATGCCTTTATGGATTCAATCCCATTGGTTGCTATCACAGGTCAGGTTGCAAGTTCCCACATTGGTACCGATGCATTCCAAGAAATGGATGTGATTGGTATGTCTCTGTCATGTACTAAACACAGCTACCTAGTAACTGATATTGAAGAGCTAGCTCCAACCCTCGCTGAAGCGTTTGTGGTAGCAAAGTCTGGCCGCCCTGGCCCGGTTATCGTCGATATCGCTAAAGACGTTCAACTAGCAGAAGCACCTGTTAACGCTCTTCCTGAATTTACTCCACCCGCAATTCCTGTTGCGACAACTGATGCCATTGAACAGGCACAGTACTTTTTGTCTCAAGCGACCCGTCCTGTTTTATACGTAGGTGGTGGTGTTCAACTTGCTAAAGCAACCGATGCGGTTCGTGAGTTTTTACGCCTAAACCCAATGCCAGCAGTAAGCACACTGAAAGGCTTGGGCACTATCGAACGTGACGACCCACACTACCTTGGCATGCTGGGTATGCACGGCACTAAAGCCGCTAACCTTGTGGTTCAAGAGAGTGACCTGTTGATTGTTGTCGGTGCTCGTTTTGATGACCGAGTAACTGGCAAACTCGATACCTTTGCGCCGCATGCTAAGGTTATCCATATCGATATCGATGCCGCTGAGTTCAGCAAACTGCGTCTTGCCAATGCGCCAATTCGCGGTGACATCAACAAGATCATGCCTCAACTAGAGCTAAGTCAAGACATCTCCTCTTGGGTTCATCACTCTGAAGGTCTTCGTAGCTCATTCAAATGGCGTTACGACCACCCTGGTGATCTGATTTTTGCTCCACTGCTGTTGAAGCAACTGTCAGACATGATGCCAGCAAGCTCTATCGTATCGACTGATGTGGGCCAACACCAAATGTGGGCAGCTCAGCACATTCAGCCTCGCGATCCACAGAACTTCATTACCTCTGCCGGTTTAGGCACCATGGGCTTTGGCTTGCCAGCTGCAATGGGTGCATCGGTTGGGCGTCCTGACGACCAATCTATACTTATCTCTGGTGACGGCTCGTTCATGATGAACATTCAAGAGCTTGGCACATTGAAGCGTCGTCAGATCCCAGTGAAGATGGTACTGCTTAATAACTCTCGTTTGGGCATGGTTCGCCAATGGCAATCACTGTTCTTTGATGGCCGCCACAGTGAAACTATCTTAGATGACAACCCTGATTTCGTGATGCTCGCGAAAGCGTTCGATATCCCGGGCAAAACCATCACTCGTAAAGAAGAAGTAGAACCAGCATTGAAAGAGATGCTAGAGAGCAAAACCGCTTACCTACTTCATGTTCTTATCGATGAAGAAGAAAACGTATGGCCACTAGTACCGCCAGGTGCTTCAAACAGTGAGATGTTGGAGAACACATAACATGAAAAGATACCTATTAGACATCAAAGCCGATGATAAGCCTGTACTACTAGAGCGTGTTCTTCGTGTTATCCGCCACCGTGGCTTCATTGTTAAGCAAGTTGCGGGCACTCAAAACCACGAAAGCAAAGTGGCGAGTGTTGAGATCATCGTAGACAGTGACCGTCCGATCTCGTTCTTGGTAAACCAAATCGAAAAGCTGTGGGATGTACGTACCGTTGACGTTATCTCGATCAGCCGTAATGAACTGCCAAACAACAACTTACAACAAAAGATAAACGCATAAGGAACCGCAAACATGACAGCTAAAACAGCAGACTATATTTGGTTTAACGGTGAGATGGTTCCTTGGGCAGAGGCGAACGTTCACGTCCTGACTCACGCAATGCACTACGGTACTTCTGTGTTTGAAGGTGTTCGTTGTTACAACACACCAAAAGGGCCGGTTATCTTCCGTCACCCTGAACATGCTAAGCGCCTAAAAGACTCAGCAAAAATCTATCGCTTCCCTATTCCTTACACTGAGGAAGAAATTATGGAAGCGACTCGCGAAACGCTACGCCAAAATAAGCTAGAGTCAGCGTACATCCGCCCTCTAGGTTTCGTAGGTAACGTTGGTTTGGGTGTCTGCCCGCCAGAAAATACTGAGATGGAACTGATCATCGCTGCTTTCCCTTGGGGGTCTTACCTAGGCGAAGAAGCACTAGAAAACGGCGTTGATGCAATGATTTCTAGCTGGAACCGTGCCGCTCCAAACACGATCCCAACCGCAGCAAAAGCCGGTGGTAACTACCTATCTTCACTATTAGTTGGTGGCGAAGCTCGCCGTCATGGTTACGATGAAGGCATCGCACTGAGTGTTGATGGTTACCTTTCTGAAGGGGCTGGTGAGAACATCTTTGTGGTACGTAACGGCGTGCTATCCACACCACCAGCGACCAGTGCGATTCTGCCGGGTATCACGCGTGATTCGATCATGACACTAGCAAAAGACATGGGTTATGAGATCCGTGAAGAGAACATTGCTCGTGAAGCGCTATACCTTGCCGATGAAGTATTCATGACAGGCACAGCGGCGGAAATCGTTCCGGTTCGCAGCGTAGACAAAATTACAGTAGGTGAAGGCAAACGCGGTCCTATCACTGAAAAAGTTCAAGCGGCTTACTTTGGTCTATTCAATGGCACCACTGAAGATAAGTGGGGCTGGTTAGACTACGTTTATCCAGCAGGCCAAACTTCAGAAAACCAAACGCAAACAACTAAGTAAGCAACAGCCAAATATTTTATAAGGATTTAAGCAATGCCAATCTATCGTTCAGCAACGACTACCCACGGACGCAACATGGCTGGTGCGCGCGCTTTATGGCGTGCAACTGGCGTTAAAGATGATGACTTCGGTAAGCCAATCATCGCAGTTGTAAACTCGTTCACTCAATTCGTACCAGGCCACGTTCACCTTAAAGATATGGGGCAACTGGTTGCGGGTGAAATCGAGAAAGCGGGCGGTATCGCTAAAGAATTCAACACCATCGCAGTCGATGATGGTATCGCAATGGGCCACGGCGGCATGCTGTACTCACTGCCATCACGTGAGCTTATCGCGGATTCAGTAGAATACATGGTCAATGCACACTGTGCGGATGCGATGGTGTGTATCTCTAACTGTGACAAAATCACTCCGGGAATGATGATGGCAGCAATGCGCCTTAACATCCCAGTGATCTTTGTATCAGGCGGCCCAATGGAAGCGGGTAAAACTAAGCTTTCCGATCAAATCATCAAGCTAGACCTTGTTGACGCAATGATCCAAGGTGCCGATCCAACCATTTCTGATGAGCAAAGTGAGCAAGTAGAGCGTTCTGCATGTCCGACATGTGGTTCATGTTCAGGTATGTTCACAGCGAACTCAATGAACTGTCTAACAGAAGCGCTTGGTCTATCTCAGCCAGGTAACGGTTCTATGCTAGCAACCCACGCAGACCGTGAAGAGCTATTCATCAATGCTGGTAAGCGCATCGTTGACCTAACCAAGCGTTACTACGAGCAAGATGACGCATCAGCACTGCCTCGTAACATCGCGAACCGCGCAGCCTTTGAAAATGCAATGGCTCTAGATATCGCAATGGGTGGCTCGAGTAACACCGTTCTTCACCTATTGGCAGCAGCTCAAGAAGGTGAAGTCGACTTTGATATGGGTGATATCGACGAGATGTCTCGCCGCGTTCCACACCTATGTAAGGTTGCGCCTTCAACACCTAAATACCACATGGAAGACGTTCACCGCGCTGGTGGTGTTATGGCTATCCTAGGTGAACTAGACCGCGCAGGCCTACTGAACAACCAAACTCGCACTGTACTTGGCCTAAGCATGCAAGAGCAGCTAGCTCAATACGACATCATGCAAACAGAAGATGAAGCGGTGCTTAAGTTCTTCCGCGCTGGCCCTGCTGGCATTCGTACTACCAAAGCCTTCTCACAAGATTGTCGTTGGGATCGCCTTGATGATGACCGCGTCGATGGTTGTATCCGTACCAAAGAGAACGCATTCAGCCAAGAAGGTGGTCTAGCGGTACTTTCAGGTAACATCGCGGTTGATGGTTGTATCGTTAAGACCGCGGGTGTTGATGAAGAAAACCTTAAATTCCAAGGCCCTGCAATCGTATTCGAAAGCCAAGATACGGCAGTAGACGGCATCTTAGCGGGTAAAGTAAAAGCAGGTGAAGTGGTTGTTATTCGTTACGAAGGTCCTAAAGGTGGTCCGGGCATGCAAGAAATGCTCTACCCAACGACTTACCTAAAATCTATGGGTCTAGGTAAATCTTGTGCTCTTCTAACTGACGGACGTTTCTCTGGTGGTACATCAGGTTTGTCTATCGGTCACGCGTCTCCAGAAGCTGCAAGTGGCGGTGTGATTGGTCTAGTAAACACTGGCGATATCATCACTATCGACATCCCTAGCCGTTCAATCACACTTGATGTGCCTGAAGCCGAGCTAGAAGCGCGTCGTGTTAAGCAAGACGCACTAGGCTGGAAACCAGAAAACCGTCAGCGTGAAGTTTCATTCGCACTGAAAGCTTACGCAAGCATGGCAACCAGTGCCGACAAAGGCGCCGTGCGTGATAAGTCTAAGCTAGAGGGCTAGTCTATGAGTGATGACACGGTCAGTCCCCAAAAACAAACTGGCGCAGATTATCTGCGTCAGATCCTGAGAGCGCCGGTTTACGAAGCGGCAATCGTAACACCTCTACAGGATATGCCGCGTCTAAGCGCGCGCATTGGTAATCAGGTTCAGCTTAAACGAGAAGACCGTCAGCCGGTGCACTCGTTCAAGCTACGTGGTGCCTACAACATGGTATCAAGCCTTTCTGAGCAGCAAAAAGCCGCAGGTGTGATTGCTGCATCGGCGGGTAATCATGCTCAAGGTATGGCTCTGTCTGGCTCTAAGCTGGGCATTCAGACTACGATTGTGATGCCAAAAACCACGCCAGACATCAAGGTTGATGCGGTACGTGGCTTTGGCGGTAACGTGGTTCTGCACGGCAGCAACTTTGATGAGGCCAAGGCAGAAGCCGAGCGTCTTTCTGCTGAACATGGCTTTACCTTTGTGCCGCCTTTCGATCACCCACTGGTGATTGCAGGACAAGGCACGATGGGTATGGAGATGCTGCAGCAGAATGGTCATATGGATTACATCTTTGTGCCGGTTGGTGGTGGTGGCTTAGCTGCGGGTGTTGCTGTATTAGTAAAACAGCTGATGCCAGAGATTAAAGTCATTGCAGTAGAACCAGAAGATTCGTCTTGCTTAAAAGCGGCCCTCGATGCCGGTGAACCTGTGGTACTGGATCAAGTCAGCATGTTTGCCGATGGCGTTGCGGTTAAGCGCATTGGTGAAGAGACATTCCGTCTGTGTCAGCAGTACATCGATGGTCACATTGCCGTGTCTAGCGATGAGATCTGCTCTGCGGTCAAAGACATCTTTGAAGACACTCGTGCGATTGCCGAGCCTTCTGGTGCGCTTGCTCTGGCTGGTTTAAAGAAGTTTGCAGAGCAGAACCAACTGCAAGGCAAACAACTGGCAACTGTACTTTCTGGTGCTAATACCAACTTCCACGGTCTGCGTTATGTCTCTGAACGTTGTGAACTAGGTGAGAAGCGAGAAGGTCTACTTGCGGTTACGATTCCAGAGCGACAAGGAGCATTCCTAGAGTTCTGTAATATTATTGGTGGTCGAGCGGTAACTGAGTTTAACTACCGCCACAACGACGAAAGCCTAGCGAATATCTTCGTTGGTGTACGCCTACAAGGTGGTCAAGAAGAACTCGAACACATCATCAATGACTTACGTGAGGGCGGCTACCCGGTTGTCGATCTCTCTGATGATGAGATGGCAAAACTGCACATTCGTTACATGATTGGCGGTAAACCATCGAAGCCACTGAAAGAACGCCTATACAGCTTTGAGTTCCCAGAGTACCCAGGTGCATTGATTAAATTCCTTGGTACCTTAGGGACACACTGGAATATCAGCCTATTCAATTACCGTAACCACGGTGCCGACTACGGCCGTGTATTGTGTGGCTTTGAACTTGATGACGATGATTTGGCTCAGTTCTCAACACATCTACGAGAGCTTGGCTATCAGTGTAAAGATGAAACCGATAACCCTTCCTACAAGTTCTTCTTGTCATAAGAGTTAACGACCGAATCAAAAAGAGCGAGTATTTACTCGCTCTTTTTATTGGTGCTGATTCAACTCAAACTTGAAAAGGATCTTCTCGCTAAGATCATTAGACCGCCTTGCGATGATCCAACCAATCTTGGTGAAGTTGTTCACTCGATCCTAGGTATTTCACCATCCACTCGATCAACTTATGGTTATCGTCTTTTCGCCACACCAAACAACAATGACTCTGCGGACTCGGTTCAGGCAGTATTTTTTCCACCAGCAAGCCTTGTTCGATAATTGGCGCGGCAATGTGCCTCGGCATATAACCCACCCCTACTCCATTTTTAAGGCATTCAATTGCGCTATACCAATTGGGTAACAACAGGCGTCTTTGACTTGAGTAGTGGCCTGTGTGTCGCTTAGGGAGCACACTGGAGGTATCATCCAAGCAGATGGCTGGATATTGGCTCACGAACTCTTCATTGAGGTTCTGTTCGCGCACACACGGGTGACTTGGCGACATTACAAATGCCCAATCTAATTGCCCCATGTCTTTGACTTCAAAATCGCCACCAACTGGCACAGCTGAGGTGGCGCCAATCACGATATCCGCCCTGCCCTGTGCAATCGCTTCCCATGAGCCGTTGAATACCTCCATGTTGATCTGAAGTTCGGCAAACTCAAAGGTTTGATAGAACTCTTCAATCATCGGCTTCATCTTGTCGAGCTTCACCACATTATCGAGCGTCAGACGCAAGGTTTTCTTCCAACCTCGAGCTGCTCGACGAGTCTGGGCACTGACCTCTTCCATTTGCCTCAGTAGTGCACGCGCCTCTTCAATGAACAGTTCACCTGCCGGAGTGAGCTCAACCTTTCTCGGTAAACGCCTGAAAAGCAGCACATCCAGTTCTTGTTCGACCTGTCTGACACCATAACTGATCGCCGAGGGCACTTTGTGCAACTGCTCAGCCGCCGCGGTAAAACTGCCCAAGCGCGCTACCGTATCGAGCATTTCTAAAGAGGATTTAGAGAACATAAGCCTTCAAATTTTTTGATTGATAACCACATATTTTAGCGTTTTATTTTATCAGGTCTGAAAAATAGAATGTCAGCATAAATAAACAGGGGCTTTCACTTCTGTATATCAAACAATTTTTTTGATGATAAAAACATCACTACCTTTAGCTTAATGGCATCTTATGAATATTTCTAAATTTCAATTGGTCTACCTTGCAGTTCTTTCAATGCTTGGCTTTATTGCGACCGATATGTACCTTCCTGCATTTAAGGCAATGGAAGTTGATTTCGCAACCGGCCCAGAGCAGATTGCCCTGTCTTTAACGGTATTCCTTGGCGGTATGGCAATGGGTCAGCTTCTTTGGGGTCTGGCGAGTGACAAGTATGGTCACCGTAATACGCTGGCGGTTGGTCTTGTTATCTTTACTGCAGCTTCATTCGGCTTAGCATTCAGCACCGAGGTATGGCATCTACTGACACTGCGCTTCATTCAAGCGATCGGCGTATGTGCTCCTGCGGTAATCTGGCAAGCAATGGTTATCAAGCGTTACTCACAAAGCAGTAGCCAACAAATTTTTGCAACCATCATGCCTTTGGTTGCGCTATCTCCTGCATTAGCACCTCAGCTAGGTGTGTTACTGGCGGATAGCTTTGGCTGGCACAGCATCTTCATCACATTAACCTTGATGGGTGCACTGCTAGTGGCGACAACAATGGCTCAACCAAAAGAAGCGCCTGAAGTAAAACAGACATCGATTAAGACAGACATCAAGATGTTGCTTAAATCAAAGCCTTACATGGGTAATGTCTTAATGTTTGCTTCAGCATCTGCAGCGTTCTTCGCTTACCTAACGGGTATGCCAGAGATCATGGCTCAACTAGGTTATGAAGCAAAAGACATCGGTTTGAGCTTTATCCCACAAACAATCGCGTTCATGGCGGGTGGTTACTTCGGTAAGCAAGCAGTGAAGAAATATGGCGATGGCGTTGTACTAAGAAACCTTATCGGTTTGTTCAGTGTAGCGGCGATGCTTATCTTTATCGCATCACAGTGGGAACTGACGTCAATCTGGCCTCTACTTGCGCCTTTCTGTTTGATTGCTGTCGCAAACGGCGCACTTTACCCAATCGTAGTAAACCGTGCTCTATCAAGCGCTAAACAAAGCCCAGCAACAGCTGCTGGTCTACAAAACAGCCTGCAAATCAGTATCAGTGGCCTATCAAGTGCATTGGTCGCGGCAATGGCTAGCCAAGCACTAAGCGCGACGGGTATTGCCGTTGTGATCTGTTTGGGTGCGTTGTGGGTTGGCTATATTGTTTCGAACAAAGAGCTTTCTGAACACTTCGCGACACCTGACAACTCTCGAGTAGTCGCTGACGAGAAACAAGACTAGTTTCTAAGTTAACGAAAACAAAAAAGAGCGATATTACTCGCTCTTTTTTTATATCTAGATAAATAAGAAAAAGCCAGTAGCGGTACTACTGACTTTCATTTAAATCATCTTATTTGTTAAGAGACTACTTTTTCTTAGTCGGACGCTGCCAGTCAGCAATCTTACGTTCTTTCGCACGGCTGATAACCAGCTCATTTTCAGAAACATCGCGTGTTACGGTAGAGCCAGCTCCAACGGTAGCACCATTACCAATCGTAACAGGCGCTATTAATTGACTATCTGAACCAACAAACACGTCATCACCAATAATGGTCTTAAACTTATTCGCCCCATCGTAGTTACAAGTAATTGCACCCGCACCCACGTTTACGCGCTGACCAATTTCAGCATCCCCAAGATAAGTCAGGTGGTTGGCTTTAGAGCCTTCGCCAAGGCGAGTATTCTTCACTTCAACAAAGTTACCGACGTGCGAGTTATTACGCATATCGGCACCCGGACGTAGGCGAGTGAATGGACCAACGGTACAGTCTTCCCCCACCGTTGCCCCTTCAATAACGCTGTATGGACGAACGATGGTGTTGTCGTCAATCTCACAGTCTTTCAGTACACATCCCGTACCAATAACCACATTATCACCAATGCTGACACTGCCTTCAATGATAACGTTAGTATCGATCTCGACATCCATACCGCACTGCAGATCACCGCGTAGATCAAAGCGGCTAGGGTCGCGTAGCATCACGCCTTGCTTCAATAGCTTATCGGCTTGCGTAGCTTGGTAAGCGCGCTCTAGGCGAGCCAGTTGCGAACGATCGTTAACGCCTTCCACTTCAATTGGGCTTACTGGGTGTACCGCTTCAACTGCACGACCTTCGTCGTGAGCCGCAGCGATAACGTCAGTCAGGTAATATTCACCCTGTGCGTTGTCGTTGCTTAGACCTGACAACCAGCGCTTCAGATCGCCACCAGTCGCCACCATAACGCCGGTATTGATCTCTTTGATAAGCTTCTGCTCATCCGTTGCATCTTTCTGTTCAACGATAGCCACAACAGGGCCATTACGACGAATAATACGTCCGTAGCCCATCGGGTTGTCTAACACGACAGTAAGTAGCGCGATGCCACCGTTTGGTTGAGCGTCTAATAGGTTTTCAATGGTTTCAGGTGAGATTAGTGGAACATCACCGTAGAGCACCAATACTTTTTCATCATCAGCGAAATGTGCAGATGCTTGATCCACAGCGTGACCTGTGCCGAGCTGTTCAGCTTGCAGTGCCCAGTTTACAGATTCTTCAGCTAAGGTAGCCTTCATCTGATCACCACCGTGGCCGTAAACCAGGTTGATGTTTTGAGCGCCTAGACCATTACATGTATCGATAACATGCTTCACCATTGGCTTACCCGCAAGTGTGTGCAGAACCTTTGGTGTGTTTGAATACATGCGAGTGCCTTTGCCCGCCGCGAGAATTACCGCGCTAAACTTCATTGTAAACCTATCCAACGTTATTTTTATTAAGCCGATATTGTAACCGTTTTTGGGCAAAAAATTAAATCGCAATAACCATTTAACCGGTAGTGATACGTAAAAGAAGCATTTTTGAGAATCTAAAAATGCAAAAAGGCGACCCTTAGGTCGCCTTTATCTCAGAGTCTGTAATCTTAAAAAGATTAACGACGCTGTTTTGTCAGTTCGATAACTCGTAACTGAGCAATGGCTTTAGCCAGTTCACCGGCCGCTTGTGCGAAGTCTATGTCGCCATGCTGATTTTGGATATTCTCCACAGCCTTGCGCTTAGCTTCTTCCGCCTTTGCTGCGTCTAGCTCTTCACCACGGATAGCTGTATCAGCCAGTACAGTTGCTGTACCAGGCTGAACTTCTACCATACCACCAGAAACATAAATGATTTCTTCGTGGCCGTGCTGCTTAACAATACGCACCATGCCAGGCTTGATAGCGGTCAGCAGTGGACAGTGACCATGGAAAATACCAAGTTCACCCTCACTACCGGTCACCTGAAACGTCTCAACAAGGCCTGAGAAAATTTGTTTCTCTGCACTTACAACGTCTAGGTGAAAGGTTATTGCTGCCATATCGCCTCCTAGTTAGCCTTATAGCTTCTTAGCATTCTCGATAGCTTCGTCAATTGCACCACAGTACATGAACGCTTGCTCTGGAATGTCATCGTATTCACCAGATAGAAGACCTTGGAAGCCACGTAGAGTCTCTTTAAGAGGTACGTAAATGCCTGGGTCACCTGTAAATACTTCCGCTACGTGGTAAGGCTGAGTTAGGAACTTCTCAATCTTACGAGCACGAGATACAACTTGCTTATCTTCTTCAGATAGCTCGTCCATACCTAGGATAGCAATGATATCTTTCAGCTCTTTATAGCGCTGAAGAGTAGACTGAACGCCACGAGCGATGTCGTAGTGCTCTTGTCCAACTACCAATGGATCCAGTTGACGTGAAGTAGAATCTAGCGGGTCGATCGCAGGGTATAGACCCATAGATGCGATGTTACGGTTAAGTACAACCGTTGCATCCAAGTGAGCGAACGTTGTTGCTGGAGACGGGTCAGTCAAGTCATCCGCAGGTACGTATACCGCCTGTACAGACGTGATAGAACCAGCTTTAGTTGACGTGATACGCTCTTGTAGAACACCCATTTCTTCAGCCAGTGTAGGTTGGTAACCTACCGCAGAAGGCATACGACCTAGAAGTGCTGATACTTCAGTACCTGCTAGTGTGTAACGGTAGATGTTATCAACGAACAGTAGAACGTCACGACCTTCGTCACGGAAGCGCTCTGCCATTGTTAGGCCAGTCAGGGCAACACGTAGACGGTTACCTGGTGGCTCGTTCATCTGACCGTAAACCATCGCTACTTTTGATTCTTCAGGTTTTTCGATGTTTACAACACCTGCTTCCTGCATCTCAAAGTAGAAATCGTTACCTTCACGAGTACGCTCACCTACACCTGCAAATACAGATAGGCCTGAGTGTTGAAGTGCGATGTTGTTGATAAGTTCCATCATGTTAACGGTCTTACCTACACCAGCACCACCGAATAGACCGATTTTACCACCCTTAGCGAATGGACAAATCAAGTCGATTACTTTAACACCAGTTTCTAGAAGAGCTGTCTCGTTAGACTGCTCTTCGTAGCTTGGAGCTTCACGGTGAATGGCGTAATGCTCTTCAGCACCAATCTCGCCACACTCATCAATCGCGTCACCTAGGACATTCATGATACGACCCAATGTCTTAGTACCTACTGGTACTGAGATTGGAGCGCCAGTATTTTCAACTGTCAAACCACGACGTAAACCATCAGAGCTACCCATTACGATTGCGCGAACTACGCCACCGCCAAGTTGTTGCTGAACTTCAAGAACTAGACGTTCTTGTACTTCATTAACATTCAGAGCGTCGTATACACGAGGTACTTCACCCTGTGGGAACTCTACGTCGACTACCGCACCGATGATCTGTACGATCTTACCTGTAGCCATCGTTAATCCTCTAACTATTTAGTTTTACCTAAGCTTAAACCGCAGCTGCGCCTGAAACGATCTCAGAAAGTTCTTGTGTAATTGCCGCTTGACGCGCTTTGTTGTACACAAGTTCTAAGTCATCAATAATGTCACCAGCGTTATCTGTTGCTGATTTCATAGCAATCATTCGAGCCGCTTGCTCACAAGCAAGGTTCTCGACCACACCTTGATATACTTGAGATTCGACGTAGCGAACCAGTAGTGCATCTAGTAGTGGTTTTGGCTCAGGCTCATAAATGTAGTCCCAAGCATGATCGCGTTTCATGTCTTCGCTGTCTGATTTAGGCAAAGGAAGTAATTGATCGATCGTTGGTTCTTGTACCATAGTGTTTTCAAACTTGTTGAACACTACGAACAGGCGATCCAATTCGCCTTCATCATATTTCTTCAGCATAACGCTTACAGAGCCAATCAAGTCTTCAAGGCTTGGGCGATCGCCCAGACCAGAAACTTGAGCTGCTACTTTCGCGCCGCTGTTGTTGAAAAATGCTGTCGCTTTTGAACCTACAATTGCAAGTTCAACGTCAGCACCTTTCTCAGACCAATCTTTCATGTCGTTCATGGCTTTTTTGAACAAGTTAATGTTCAAACCACCACAAAGACCACGGTCTGTAGAAACGATGATGTAACCAACACGTTTGGCTTCACGTTCCTCAAGATAAGGATGCTTATACTCGAGGCTACCATTAGCCAAATGACCGATCACTTTACGCATTGTTTCTGCATATGGACGAGTAGCTTCCATTGCGTCTTGAGAACGACGCATTTTTGAAGCTGCTACCATTTCCATTGCTTTCGTAATCTTCTGTGTGCTTTTAACACTACCGATTTTATTACGTATCTCTTTTGCGCCGGCCATCGTTACTCTCCGTTAATGGTATGAGGTGGCCCTAAGACCACCTACCAATTACCAGGTCTGGGTTGCCTTGAAATCGTCAACAAGCTTCTTCAGCTCAGCTTCGATTTCTTTATTGAAAGCACCCGTTGTGTCGATCTGTGTTGCTAGATCGGCATATTGACCACGAGCAAACGACAGTAAAGCAGCTTCAAAGTCTAGAACTTTAGAAAGTTCAACGTCTTGAAGGTATCCACGCTCTGCAGCGAAGATTACTAGAGCTTGATCAAATACAGACATAGGAGCGTATTGCTTCTGCTTCATCAGTTCTGTAACTTTTTGACCGTGGTCTAGCTGCTTCTTAGTCGCTTCATCAAGATCCGAAGAGAACTGAGCAAATGCTGCAAGTTCACGGTATTGAGCTAGAGCAGTACGGATACCGCCAGATAGCTTCTTGATGATTTTAGTCTGCGCCGAACCACCTACACGAGAAACTGAGATACCAGGGTCAACAGCTGGACGTACGCCCGCGTTGAATAGCTCAGTTTGTAGGAAGATCTGACCATCGGTAATCGAGATTACGTTCGTCGGTACGAATGCAGATACGTCACCAGCTTGCGTTTCGATGATAGGAAGAGCAGTTAAAGAACCCGTCTTGCCTTTCACTTCGCCTTTAGTGAATTCTTCTACGTAGTGTTCGCTTACACGAGCAGCACGCTCTAGTAGACGAGAGTGAAGGTAGAAAACATCACCAGGGAACGCTTCACGACCTGGTGGACGCTTAAGCAGTAGTGAGATCTGACGGTAAGCGACAGCTTGCTTAGATAGATCATCATAAACAATCAGTGCATCTTCACCGCGATCACGGAAGTATTCACCCATCGCACAACCAGCATACGGTGCAAGGTATTGCAGCGCTGCAGATTCAGAAGCCGATGCAACAACAACAACAGTGTTTGCTAGTGCGCCGTGCTCTTCTAGTTTGCGAACTACGTTAGCGATAGTCGACGCTTTTTGGCCGATTGCAACGTAGATAGAGAAAATACCAGAATTTTTTTGGTTAATAATCGCATCGATCGCCATCGCTGTTTTACCAGTCTGACGGTCACCGATAATAAGTTCACGCTGACCACGACCGATAGGGATCATTGAGTCAACTGACTTGTAACCAGTTTGAACAGGTTGATCTACCGATTTACGGTCGATTACACCTGGTGCGATAATTTCTACAGGCGAAGTCAATTTCGCATCAATAGGACCTTTACCATCAATTGGCTCACCTAGCGTGTTTACCACACGACCAAGCATTTCAGGACCTACTGGTACTTCGAGAATACGACCCGTACCTGTAACTTTCATGCCTTCCTGTAGGTCAGCATATGGGCCCATTACAACAGCACCAACCGAATCACGGTTCAAGTTAAGTGCTAGCGCGTAACGGCCACCCGGTAGTTCAATCATTTCACCTTGCATCACGTCCGCTAGGCCGTGAATGCTAAGGATGCCATCGCTTACCGAAACGATAGTACCTTCATTGCGAGCTTCACTAACAACGTCGAAAGATTCAATACGTTGTTTAATTAGATCGCTAATTTCAGTGGAATTAAGTTGCATGCTCCAATCCCCATTAAGACTGCAATGCATCGCTCAGGCGGTCTAAACGACTGCGCGCTGAGTTATCGATGACTAGGTCTCCGGCTCGAATAATAACTCCACTAAGTAGAGTCTCATCTATACTGCAATTCAGCTGAACTTTGCGCGCTAAGCGCTGTTCCAATTTGCTGCTGATCTCTGCGCGTTGTTCTTTAGAAAGTTCAACCGCTGAAGTGACTTCAACGTCGATCTCTTTCTCGTGCTCTTGTTTGAGCAATAAGAACTCTTTGCAAACATCAGGAAAAGCCATTAAGCGGCCATTCTCTGCCATTACTTTTATCAAGTTCTGGCCGAATTCATCAAATTGTTCGCCACAAATTACAATGAATACTTCAGCTAATTTTTCAGCAGTTTGAGAGCTGCTTAAGAAATTGTGAACATCATCATTTTGTGCCACTTCGGCAGCAAAAGTAAGCATCTGACCCCATTGGTCTAGCTCACCTTTCTCTACCGCAAAGTCAAACGCTGCTTTAGCATAGGGGCGTGCGATTGTAGTCAAATCAGACATATACAGCCCCTTGCTTTAAAGTTTTGCAGTAATGTTGTTAAGAAGATCATCGTGTACATCTTTATCGATTGTACGCTCAAGGATTTTCTCAGCACCAGCAATTGCCAGAGTTGCGACTTGTTTGCGCAGGTCATCACGGGCACGTGTGCGCTCAGCTTCAATTTCGGCTTCCGCTTGCGCTAAGATTTTCTGGCGCTCTGCCTGAGCCTCTTCGCGAGCTTCATCAATAATTTGAGCCTTGCGTTTATTTGCCTGTTCAATAACCTCAGTTGCGGTGCGCTTCGCTTCTTTCAATTGGTCAGAAGCGTTGGCTTGTGCTAGATCCAAGTTTTTAGCAGCGCGTTCAGCGGCTACTAGACCGTCAGCAATTTTTTTCTGACGCTCTTCAATTGCTTGCATGATTGGTGGCCATACATATTTCATGCAGAACCAAACAAACATAGAAAAAGCAATTGCTTGACCTAACAGAGTTGCGTTCATATTCACAACAGCTACCCCTCGTTAAGAATCAACTACAAAAATTTAATTAACTAATTAACAGTTAATTAGCCTGCTAGTTGACCAACAAATGGGTTAGCAAACGTGAATAGTAGTGCGATTACGATACCGATCATTGGAACAGCATCCAGTAGACCAGCGATGATGAACATCTTAACTTGTAGCATTGGAGCCATTTCAGGTTGACGCGCAGCGCCTTCTAGGAATTTACCACCAAGAATAGCAAAACCAATTGCAGTACCTACGGCACAAAGACCAACAATAATAGCAACAGCGATTGCTGAAAAACTTAGTACAGTTTCCATTTACGTTCTCCGATTAACATTAATAGTTAGAATAAAACTTAAAAATTTTTAGTGATCGCCATCTTCATGGGCCATTGATAAATAAACAATTGTTAACATCATGAAAACAAATGCTTGAATCAAAATAACCAAGATATGGAAGATAGCCCAAGGTAGAGAGCCTACCCATTGTAAATACCACGGTAGCATTGCCGCACAAAGAATGAATACAACCTCACCTGCGAACATGTTACCGAATAGACGCATACCAAGTGATAGAGGCTTCGCGAGTAGCGATACCACTTCAATCAGTAGGTTAAACGGGATCATGATTGGGTGATTAAATGGATGTAAAGCAAGTTCTTTGGCGAATCCACCTAAGCCTTTTACTTTGATGCTGTAGTAGATCATCAGAGCAAAAACACCTAAGGCCATTGACATGGTTATATTAACATCAGCTGAAGGAACCACTTTCAAATAAGGGATACCTAGCCAATGCTCCGCAGGATATGGTAAGAAATCGATAGGCACTAAGTCCATCAAGTTCATTAAAATAATCCAGCAGAATATAGTCAGTGCTAATGGAGCAATCAGAGGGTTGCGGCCATGGAAAGTGTCTTTAACGTTGCCATCAACGAATTCAACTACCATTTCAACAAAACACTGAAGCTTACCAGGTACACCTACTGTTGCTTTCTTAGCGACTGAGCGAAAAACCCAAAGGAATAACATCCCTGTCAACACCGAAAAAAACAGACTGTCTATATGTACGTTCCAGAAACTTGTCTCCTCTACAAGACCAAACTTAGCTAAAGAAAGGTTTTGTAAGTGGTGCTCAATGTATCCGGATGCTGTTGGCGCAGCCATAACTCATCCTATTTTTTATTGTTAATGAAAAGCACTGGCGCAAAGATATTAATACCTAGAACCAGTAAATAGGTCAGTTTGAGGGGAACTAATTCCACCTGCATATACATGTAGACAATAGAGAATAGTAGAACTGTGATAAGGATTTTTAGCGCTTCGCCTGCATAGAACGACGCCGCAACTAACTTAGTTGCGCGAGCTCCACTAAATAGGAAAGCACACACACAAAAAACTGCATTTGCGATGACAAAAATACCGCCACCGATTAATGCAGCAAAACCCCAATCAGGATTAACAGCTAAACCTAACCCTATCGCCACTAATATAACCGCGCTAAGCTCGATCAATAACATTTGCTTTGCAAGCACTCGTCCTGGTCTTGCTAACGCCGCTACCATGTATTCGTTCCTCTTTTAAGCCTTCTTTACTACTCGCTTAAAAGCGTGCTGAGAAATTGGCGAAAATTATACGTTCAGCCAAATTGATTGCAATAACAATGCAGCAATCATTTACATTTTTGCATACAAACCTACAACTTTTGTACGAAATTACTTGTTTATTACATAATTGACCTAAATCAATTATCTCATTTAGTACTCTAGTTTAGCAATAAGTTGCTCTAATTTGTGAGGCTCATCAAGAGTAATTGTCACTTTTGACTTACCGCTAACAGAACGAGTAACTGAAACGTTTGCTTGCAATTTTTCCGTGAGTCTTCGTGAAAGTTCGATAGCTTCTGTGTCTTCAGGCTTCGATTCACCTTCAACGTCTGGTTTTAAGCACTTTTTGACAAGTTGCTCAGTTTGACGCACGGTCATTTTTTTGGTTGCCGCAGTGTTTGCTGCTTCAACCTGGGTATCACCTTCAAGCGCAAGCAGTGCTCGAGCATGCCCCATTTCCAGTTGTTTATTGGAAACTAAACCTTTTACTTCATTTTCGAGCTGATTTAGACGTAATAAGTTACTCACCGTAGCTCTCGATTTACCGATTACATCAGCGACTTGTTGGTGTGTCAGCTCAAATTCGTTCTGTAGTCGCTCTAGCGCTTGTGCTTCTTCGATAACATTCAGATCTTCACGCTGAATATTCTCAATCAACGCCATCGCGATAGCGGCTTTGTCTTCGACTCTCTTGACCAAACATGGCACTTGTTTAAGGCCAGCTTGACGAGCCGCTCTCCAACGACGTTCACCAGCAATAATCTCGAACTGGTCGTGCGCCAATGGGCGAACTACGATCGGTTGGATAATGCCTTGAGATTGAATTGATGCTGCCAGCTCTTCTAGCGCTTCAGGCGCAATATCCTTACGCGGTTGATATACACCAGGCTTCAAGCAACCAACAGCCAGTTCAATAAGCTCACCATCAGCCGACAACGCCTGACTATGAGAAGCAACTTGCTGTTTTTCACGAGCCAATGAGCTAGTTGCAAGCAATGCATCTAGCCCTTTTCCTAAACCACGCTTAGACATTGAGCGAATTCCTTTGGTTGGACCTATACTGGGACTTCTTCACGACGCAACATTTCGCCAGCAAGAGCAAGGTAAGCCTTAGCTCCTGCGGAATATTTGTCGTAGTACATTGCTGGCTTGCCGTGACTCGGGGCTTCTGCCAGACGCACATTTCTAGGGATCACAGTTCGGTAGACTTTGCTACCAAAGTGTTTTTTGAGTTGATCAGATACTTCGTTCGATAAGCGGTTGCGAGGATCGTACATAGTACGCAGAAGACCTTCGATCTTCAGGTTCTCGTTTACAACAGCCGCTAGCTTACTGATGGTATCCATCAATGCAGTCAAACCTTCCAAAGCAAAGTATTCACATTGCATAGGAACCAATACGGAGTCGGCCGCAGCCATCGCGTTGATTGTAAGAAGGTTTAATGAGGGCGGGCAATCAATAAAGATGAAATCATAGTTATTGCGAATGGGTTCGAGTGCATTTTTTAAACGAACTTCACGAGCAAACACTTCCATCAGCTTGATTTCTGCCGCAGTAACATCACCGTTCGCGGCGATGAGGTCATAATTGCCAGATGTACTCCGGCAAACCACCTCATCAAATGGGGTGTCTTCAACCAACAAATCGTAAGCTGTTGCTTCAACTTGATACTTGTCGACACCGCTCGCCATAGTGGCATTACCTTGAGGATCGAGGTCAACAACCAATATCTTGCGTTTTGTTGCCGCCATTGATGCTGCTAAATTAATGCAAGTTGTTGTTTTTCCTACGCCACCCTTCTGGTTGGCAATTGCTACGATTCTACCCACTATGGCCTCGCTGATTATCCCTGACGCGATAAAGTAACTAGATGACGCTCTCCATCAAGCTCTGGCACTTGCAAAGCTTTAATGTCTGTCACTGAACACCATTCAGGTAACAGGTCGATTTCGTCTCTAGGATGTTGTCCCTTAAGAGCCAAAAATACACCGGATTGCTCTTTAGGTAAATGGTGACACCACTCTACCATGTCTGTCATTGACGCAAATGCACGACTGAGCACTGCATCAAACTTTTCTTCTGGTTGAAATTCTTCAACGCGACTTTGAACCGGTACCACGTTGTCGATACCCAGCTCATGAATCACCTGTTTGATAAAACGAATACGCTTACCTAGGCTGTCTAGCAAGTAAAACTCGCAGTCTGGATTCATGATTGAGAGCGGAATCCCAGGAAGACCAGGTCCCGTACCCACATCGATAAAGCGCTTACCTTGTAAGTGAGTGCTAACAATGATGCTATCTAAGATATGTTTCACCATCATTTCTTGTGGGTCACGAACTGATGTTAGGTTATAAGCTTTGTTCCACTTGTTCAGTAACTCAACGTAGCCAACCAACTGGCCACGTTGTTTTTCAGATACTTCAAGTTCAGTCTGGCCAATAAGGTGATCCAGTTTTTCGCGTAATGCGCTCATTATGCTTCCTCACCTTTTTTCAACAGGCCGTGTTTTTTCAAGTAAACCAACAGAATTGAGATTGCTGCAGGTGTGATACCTGAAATTCGCGAAGCAATACCAATTGAGTCAGGCTTAGCTGTCGTTAGTTTAAGAACCACTTCGTTAGAAAGTCCTTTTACCTTGCTGTAATCGATATCAGCAGGCAGTTTGGTGTTTTCATGACGCAGTGATTTTTCAATTTCGTCTTGTTGACGCTGAATGTAACCATCGTACTTCACTTGGATCTCAACTTGCTCAGACGCTTGTTGATCTTCCAGTGCAGGACCAAAACGATCCAATGCGGTTAACTGTGAATAAGTCATTTCAGGGCGACGAAGAAGATCTTCACCGCTCGCTTCACGAGACATTGGTGTTTTCAGAATTTGGTTCAGTTGATCAATATCTTCAGATTTTGGATTAATCCAAGTCTCTTTCAGACGTTGACGCTCCTTCTCCATGTTTTCCATCTTCTCGTTGAAACGAGCCCAACGAGCGTCATCAACAAGGCCAAGTTCACGCGACTTTTCAGTCAAGCGGATATCGGCGTTGTCTTCACGAAGCAGCAGACGGTATTCCGCGCGAGACGTAAACATGCGGTAAGGTTCTTTGGTACCCATGGTAGATAGGTCGTCGATAAGCACGCCCATGTAAGCTTGGTCACGACGTGGACTCCAGCCTTCTTTGCCTTGAGTAAACAAACTTGCATTCAGACCGGCCATCAAGCCTTGTGCAGCCGCTTCTTCATAGCCAGTGGTACCGTTGATTTGACCCGCAAAGAATAGACCTTTGATAAACTTAGTTTCGTAAGTCAGCTTAAGGTCGCGAGGATCAAAGAAATCGTACTCAATCGCATAGCCAGGGCGAACGATATGAGCATTTTCAAAGCCCTTCATCGAACGAACAATTTGAACCTGTACATCAAACGGCAGACTGGTAGAGATACCATTCGGGTATAGCTCGTGAGTCGTTAGACCTTCTGGCTCAATAAAAATTTGGTGACTGTTCTTGTCAGCAAAACGCATTACTTTGTCTTCAATCGAAGGGCAGTAACGAGGGCCAATGCCTTCAATCACACCCGCGTACATAGGGCTGCGATCAAGGTTGGCACGAATTACGTCATGCGTATTTTCATTGGTATGCGTGATGTAACATGGAATTTGACGAGGTTGTTGAGCTCGGCTGCCCATGAACGAGAAAACAGGCGTCGGGTTATCACCGTGCTGAACCTCAAGCTCAGAAAAATCAACGCTACGCGCATCGATACGAGGAGGAGTACCTGTTTTCAGGCGATCAACTCGGAATGGAAGATCACGAAGACGGTCAGCCAGTGCGATCGATGGTGGATCACCAGCACGGCCACCTGAAGAACTTTCCATACCAATATGGATCTTGCCGCCTAGGAATGTGCCCACAGTCAGAACCACAGCGCTTGCGCGGAACTTAAGGCCCATCTGCGTTACCACACCTACCACTTGATCCTGTTCAACGATCAAGTCATCAACCGACTGTTGGAACAAAGTCAGGTTTGGCGTGTTTTCAAGAACGTTACGAACAAAGGCTTTGTACAGTGCGCGGTCAGCTTGTGCACGAGTAGCACGAACCGCAGGGCCTTTTGATGCGTTCAATGTTCTGAACTGAATACCTGCATGATCAATAGCTTGCGCCATTAATCCACCCATTGCATCGACCTCTTTTACCAAGTGGCCCTTACCGATCCCGCCAATGGCTGGGTTACAAGACATTTGTCCTAGTGTATCGATATTATGAGTAAGTAATAACGTACTTTGACCAGTACGTGCAGATGCGAGTGCGGCTTCCGTTCCTGCATGGCCACCACCAACAACGATGACGTCAAATTTTTCGTGATAAAGCATGAACCGACCTCAGGTATTCAAACGTTTTCTAGATTGATAAAAAGGAGCGATATTCTACCTGTTTTCATAGCCTGAGAAAACGTTTTTGGGATTTTTCGAAAAAGCTGTTTTTAATTAATATAGATAAGATCTTTAAGGAGATCTTTTATTAGATCTATTATTAGGATCGAGGGTATCTGTGGATAAGTCGAAAATGATCAACGAGAACATGGATCTTTTTTGGATCAAATGATGTGATCTAACTTTGATCAGGATGAGGATTAGCTGGGATCAAAATGGCTACTTATTCACAGGAGGAAATTAGCCTAAAACTTGTTATTTGGATAACTATAGGTTAATCACCGTATATGTATGATCTTATCCACAGCAGAAATTGAAAATAGATCGCTAATTTTCGATGTTTTTGAAAAAAAGTTATTCACAATCACGATGTTCAGAGACAAAAAAAGCGGCATAAGCCGCTTTTTGAGAGAGGAGAGAGGTTAAAACTGGTCGCTATGATCGTTGAACCAAGCTTCTGCTGCGTCTTCTGGTACCGGAGTTTCCAATACATCGATGGTAAAACAGTCAGAAATAGGCTGAGCACCGAGCTCTTTCATCTGGCTGTGGACTGATTTTCCCGCCAAACAGAAGGTATCGTAACTCGAATCACCAAGCGCCACGACAGCAAAGCGAACCGGGCTTAAATCTGGAGATTGCTGGGTCAATGCGTCGATAAACGGCTTAATATTATCTGGAAATTCACCCGCACCATGAGTTGAAGTCACCAGCAACCAAAAGCCTTGTTGGGGAATATCATCGAATTCAGGCTGATTATGAAGGGTGATCTCGTGGCCTTGCTCTTCAAGAAGATCATTAAGGTGATCGCCAACGTACTCTGCACCACCTAAGGTGCTGCCTGTAATAATGTGGATCATTAAGCTGTCCTTACTAAAGAAAAAGGCCAGCATGAGCCGGCCTTTAAAGGTTATTTACCAATACAGAAAGAGGTGAAGATACGGCCGAGTAGGTCATCTGAGCTAAACTCACCAGTAATCTCGTTAAGGTGTTGCTGCGTTATACGCAGTTCTTCTGCCAAGATTTCCCCTGCCATATAGCCTTCGAGCTGTTGCTGGCCAATATCTAGATGCTCAGATGCGCGTTCTAGGGCATCTAAGTGGCGACGACGTGCCATGAAGCCACCTTCATTGCCACCAGCAAAGCCCATGCAATCTTTTAAGTGATTACGTAGTGCATCAACGCCTTGTCCCGTCTTTGCTGATAGTCGAATCAGAGTTGGATCATTAACATGGCAAATCCCGAGATCTTCACCGGTTTGATCGGCTTTGTTACGAATCACGGTCATTCCGATGTTATTCGGCAGACGATCAACGAAATCGGGCCAGATATCTTTCGGGTCGGTTGCATCGGTAGTGGTGCCATCGACCATAAATAAAACGCGATCGGCTTGAGCAATTTCTTCCCAAGCGCGTTCGATACCGATTTTTTCGACTTCATCCGAGGCTTCACGCAGGCCTGCGGTATCAATAATGTGCAGTGGCATACCATCAATATGGATATGTTCACGCAGTACATCACGGGTTGTACCAGCAATATCAGTCACAATCGCGGAGTCTTTACCCGATAATGCATTCAGTAAGCTCGACTTACCGGCATTAGGACGACCTGCAATCACCACCTTCATGCCTTCACGCATGATGGCACCTTGATTGGCTTCTTGGCGAACCGCTTCGAGGTTGTCGATGATAGCTTGTAAGTCAGCACTTACTTTACCGTCAGCAAGGAAATCAATCTCTTCTTCTGGGAAGTCGATAGCGGCTTCAACATAGATGCGTAAGTGAATCAGAGAGTCCACCAGCGTATTAATGCGTTTCGAGAACTCACCTTGCAACGATTGCAGAGCTGATTTCGCCGCTTCTTCTGAACTGGCATCAATGAGGTCAGCAATCGCTTCTGCTTGGGTTAAATCCATCTTGTCGTTCAAGAAGGCACGCTCCGAGAACTCACCTGGGCGTGCTGCGCGTAGCCCTGGAATAGCGAGGATGCGCTTGATGAGCATATCCATTACCACAGGACCACCGTGGCCTTGCAGCTCTAAAACGTCTTCACCGGTAAACGAGTGCGGGTTAGGAAAGTAAAGCGCGATGCCTTGGTCTAGCTCTAAACCATCGTGAGATTTAAAAGGGGTGTACTCAGCGTAACGTGGTTTCAGTACTTTGCCGGTAACTTCAAGCGCAACTTGGGCTGCTTGTGGGCCTGAAACGCGAATAATACCGACGCCGCCACGGCCGGGTGCAGTCGCTTGAGCAACAATCGTATCTGTAGTCATAGTTGTGCCTGCTAGCATGTGAAAGCCAAAAAGGGGCGCTCACGATTAATCAATTAGCTGAATTGTAATCAGCTAAAAACAAAAAGGCGACCTTTTGGTCGCCTTTCTTTGTCTCTTTCTATTATCGAACTTACTTAGAATGTAAGCCTTTCTTTTCCAGCGCGCGGTAGATAAGCGTTTGCTGAATCAGAGTTACGATGTTCGATACTAGCCAGTATAGAACCAGACCTGAAGGGAAGAACAGGAAGAAGAATGTGAACATAACCGGCATAAAGGTCATGATCTTCTGCTGCATTGGATCCGTTACAGTTGTCGGGCTCATCTTCTGGATTAGGAACATTGAAGCACCCATCAGAAGTGGCAAGATGTAGTATGGGTCTTGTGCTGAAAGGTCAGTAATCCAACCGAAGAACGGTGAGTGACGCAGTTCAACAGACTCCATTAGTGCCCAGTATAGCGAAATGAAGATAGGCATTTGCAGAAGGATAGGTAAACAGCCACCTAGTGGGTTTACTTTCTCTTTCTTGTAAAGCTCCATCATTTCTTGGCTCATGCGTTGACGGTCGTCGCCGATACGCTCACGCATTGCAGTCAGCTTAGGCTGAAGCATACGCATTTTCGCCATAGACGTGTACTGAGCTTTCGTTAGTGGGTACATAGCACCACGAACGATGAAAGTTAGACAGATGATTGCCAGACCCCAGTTCACAACGATGCCTTGAATGAACGAAAGCAGAGTATGAAGTGGTTTAGCAATGAACCATAACCAACCGTAGTCAACTACTAGGTCTAGGTTAGGTGCAACAGCAGCCATTTGGTCTTGAAGTTTAGGACCAACCCAAAGCGTTGCTTTGAAGTTTGCTTCGTCGCCAGTAGCGATGGTTTTGTTCGGCATGCGAACACCGATGTCGCCAAGGTTACCAATTACACGAGTGTAAAGGTTGCTGCCTGCTTCGTCGCGTGGGATCCATGCACTTGCAAAGTAGTGCTGAATCATCGCTGCCCAACCTTGACCGTTTGCTAGGTTAAGAGACAGGTTGCGATCTTGCATGTCGTCGAAGCTGTATTTTTTGTAACGCGTATCTTCCGTAGAGTAAGCACCACCACGGTAAGTTGGCATTGTTAGGCTACCGCCGTCATCCATTACGTTCTGACGCAGGTGAGCGTACATGCCGAATGTCGCGTTGTTACCAGAGTTGTTGACTACATCGTATTCAACATCCATTGCGTAGCTGCCACGCTTAAGGATGAATGTTTTCGTGTAATCAAGGCCGTTCGCTTGGTAAGTCATCGGGATGCGTAGTTCATCCTGACCATCAGCAAGCGTGAAGCTGTCTGCTGAAACTGTGTAGCTTGGGCGGTTTGTGCTGCTTAAATCGATACCTTGAGGACCCACTAGACCGCTTTGTGCGATAAATTGGTGACCTGGTTCGTTTTTAAGAAGAACAAACGTATCTTCAGAATCGAACTCAGCAGAGTAATCGTTTAGGTTTGCTTTAACGACATCACCACCAACCGTATCAATTGACAGAGTCAGTACATCAGTTGTTACTGTGATAGTTTTAGCAGAAGAAGCAACTTGACCAGGAGCCGGGTCTAGATCATCTGCATAAGATGGCGCTGGTAGGGTGCTGCCAGATTGTGCCTGCTCAACCGCTTGTGGTGCTGGATTCTGAGCTACGTTCCATTGTTGGAACAGTAGGAAAGAAACCAAAGCCAATGCGATTAACAGGATATTACGTTGAGAATCCATCGTTATTTATCTCTGTCTTGTTTTTGGACTGGTGGAACGGGGTCAAAGCCCCCTTCGTTCAAAGGATGGCATTTTAATAGACGTTTGCCTGATAACCAACACCCTTTTACAAAACCGTGAGCTTTCAACGCTTCTATCGCATATAAAGAGCAGGTTGGAGTAAATCGGCAGCGTGGGCCGATGAGTGGACTAATAAACCATCTATAAAAATAGATGGGTATTAGCGCTATCCACGCGAAGGGCGAGACAGGCGAAGCCATAATTTGTCGAGTAGCTTGAACATTTCTTCATTGCTTAAATCTTGCGCGCTCTTTTTAGCGATTACAACAAAATCTTTGTTAGGAAGTTTGTGTTGAGTGTTACGAAAGCTTTCACGAGTAAGACGCTTGAATCGGTTACGACCCACGGCGGTTTTAATCTGCTTTTTCGGAACGGCTAATCCAAGACGAGGATTTGAAAGAGAGTTATTTCGGGCAATGATGGTGAAATGAGGGGAGCCAGCTCGATGAGCTTGCTTGAAGACATTTTGATAATGTTCGGGAGTTAACAAGCGTAACTCCCGACCGAAGGCTAGCTTATTCAAAATAATCAAAGATTACTTAGAAAGACGCTTACGGCCTTTTGCACGACGTGCATTGATTGTTGCGCGACCGTTCTTAGTAGCCATGCGAGCACGGAAACCGTGAGTACGCTTACGCTTTAGAACTGTAGGTTGAAAAGTGCGTTTCATTGTAATTACCTTACTGATCAGTAGTTTTAGGTTTTTGTTAAACCCGGCGTGGGCATTTTTTCTCTTCTTTATATAAGAAAGGAAAACCGACGCCTCTCAACAAAGAGGCGGAATTGTAATCACTGTCACAAAAAGTGTCAATGATTGGGTTAACTAAAATTCCGGTCGGGGGATTATACGTAGAATAACTAAAATCACAAGGATCCTTAGTCGATCCCAACCTTATTTAAGAATTTTTTTAATTTAGGATCCTGTGGATTACCAAAAATATCCTGTGGAGATCCCTGCTCGATAATATGACCGTCAGCCATGAAGATCACTCGGTCTGCGACCTCTCTCGCGAACTGCATTTCATGGGTAACCACCAGCATGGTTTGATGCTGATTTGCCAGTTTTTTCATTAGGTTAAGCACTTCGCCAACCCACTCAGGATCGAGCGCTGAAGTCGGCTCATCAAACAGTAAAAGCTCGGGTTGTAGTGCCATTGCACGGCCAATACCCACCCGTTGTTGCTGGCCACCAGAGAGCGCGGCTGGGTAGCTATCACCTTTGTCACCTAAGCCAATATCATCAAGTATTTGTTGTGCTTTTTCATGGGCTTGCTGTTTTTTCCAACCACGAACGGTAATTAAACCTTCAGCAATATTCTGTCTCGCGGTTTGGTGAGCGAACAGTGCATAGTTTTGGAACACAAAACCGGTCTTACGACGCAGTGCAAGCACCTCTGCCTTAGTGTGTTTCTGAGTATCAACCTTGATATCATCAATCGAAATCGTGCCTTGATCGGCTTGCTCTAGAAAATTCACACAACGCAGTAGGGTAGATTTACCCGTACCACTTGAACCTATGATGACAATTATCTCACCTTGTTTGATTTCTAGGTCGATCCCTTTCAAAACTTCGGTGTCACCAAACTGCTTGTGGATATTTTGTAATTTGATCATCGTACATACGCCTTATTCAGTTTCACTTCGGCCCAAATTTGAATACGAGTGAGGATAACCACCACGCCCCAGTAAATCAGTGCGACTGCTAAGAAAGCCTCGAAGAAGCGGAAACTTGAAGAAGCCTCCATCTGAGCTTTAGCCATGATTTCGGCGACACCTAGGGTGAAGGCAAGTGAAGTCGACTTGATCATATCGATGAAGTAGTTCATCAACGACGGCAGTGCCACGCGAGTTGCTTGCGGTAAGATCACTCGGCGCATCGCTTGGCTGGTTGTCATACCGACCGAAAGGCTGGCTTCCATCTGGCTGCGATCAATACCGATAATCGCGGCACGAATACTTTCTGCCATATACGCGGCAAAGTGCAGGGTTAAGCCAATCACAGCGGCGCTGAAGGCATCCAACCCAACCATCCACGGGAAGACTTGTGGTAAGCCGTAATAAAGGAGGAACAGCTGCACCAACAGTGGTGTGCCTCGGAAGAAGCTAATGTACAGCTGGCTCAGTTGGTCGAGCACTGGGATTTTGAATACACGAATATTCGCCAGTATCAGAGACAGGATCAGAGCAAAGAACAAGCCCCAGGTCGCCATCTCCATCGTGGTGCCTAAATACTTCAGTAGTATTGGCAACAGCTCTAGCATGTAATTAAAGTCAAATCCCATAATCTATCTCGTATTTTTATTGGCAGTGTTGTTCTATATGTAAGTACTGTTGTATCAGGTTTTTTAATCAGTGCACAAAAGCAAAAAGCCCACCGCTGTATAAAGCAGTGGGCCTTGAATGGAGAAAGTGAGTAATTACTTCTGAGTAATGTCCGCACCAAACCATTTCTGAGAGATACTTTCTAGCGTACCATCTGCGCGCATTGCTGCTAATGCTTCATTTACTTCTGCTTGCAGTTTTTTGCCGTTATCGTTGTCGACGAAAGGCCAAGCGTTTTCAATTGTTTCGAATGGCTGACCTGCTAGTTGTAATGGTAGACCAGTCTTCTTGATAAGCTCTAGTGCTGATAGGCGATCCATTACGAATGCATCGGCACGACCCAGTGCCACGTCATGTTCAATACCTGTATCGTAGGTTTTTACATTGATCTTGCCATCTTTGTCGTAGCTGCGAAGCAGTTGTTCAAAGTTTGAGCCTAGGTTTACCGCAACCGTCTTGCCATCAAGGTCTTCGATGCCTTTAATGCTGTCATTACCTTTACGAACGGTAATTTGTGCGCCGTCTACTACGTATGGGTCTGCGAATAGGTATTTCGCTTTACGTGCATCCGTCATTGTAATTTGGTTTGAAATGGTATCGATGCGACCCGTTTCAAGAAGACCAAACAGACCAGAGAAGTTTGCCGTTACGTATTCAACCTTGTAATCGTTACGCTTACCGATCTCATCCCATAAATCCACTTCAAAACCCTGTAGCTGGTCTTGTTTAACGAACGTAAACGGGAAATAGCGACCAGACATGCCGACTTTAACTTCAGTCGCAGCTTGAACAGTAGCAGCAGAGAGTGCGATAGCCGCAATTGCAGCCTTAATCCAGTTATTCATTTGGTAACTCCTTATATTTATGGGTTTGGATGTTACTGGGAAAATGCTCACTAGAATAAATAACCAGATGTTATTAACCATAACCAGATTGAATTCCCGATTTGGGGATAACTAGCAAGGATCCGGGCATAAGTGGATCATTGTGTGAGTAAATTAGGGGCAAGATGTGTGGATCCACCGATAAATTACAAATTTATTGTGAATAACTTGGATCTTATTCACTGGATCTGTGATCAATTGCTGGTGATCTGACTTATCAACAGGTAAAATTAGCGGTCATTTCATATTACTTTAAATAGAGTGAGGGCACCGTGTCATCTTCGCTTTGGTTGCAGTGTTTGCAACAGCTTCAAGAAGAGTTACCAGCTACAGAATTCAGTATGTGGGTTCGTCCGTTACAAGCGGAACTCAATGACAATACTCTAACTCTATTTGCACCGAACCGTTTCGTACTCGATTGGGTTCGTGATAAGTATCTAAATAGCATTAACCGTCTGCTGCAAGAATATTGCGGTAACGATATCCCACATCTTCATTTTGAAGTGGGAAGCAAGCGTGTGATTGCACCAAAGCCTGCGACACCGACACCAACTCAGACTCGCACTGCAGCTGATGTGGCCGCTGAGTCATCAGCACCTGCGCAATTACAAGCTCGCAAACCTGTCCATAATATCTGGCGTGATGAAGAGCCTGTCGCGGTTGACTTGAATCACCGCTCAAACGTGAACCCAAAACATAAGTTCAATAACTTTGTTGAAGGTAAGTCGAACCAACTCGGTTTGGCTGCGGCACGTCAGGTTTCTGATAACCCAGGTACAGCCTACAACCCGTTGTTCCTATACGGCGGCACTGGTTTAGGTAAAACGCACTTGTTGCATGCGGTGGGTAACGCCATTGTTGATAATAAGCCGAATGCGAAAGTGGTTTACATGCACTCAGAGCGTTTTGTTCAGGATATGGTAAAGGCTCTGCAAAACAACGCGATCGAAGAATTTAAGCGCTACTACCGTAGTGTTGATGCATTGCTTATCGATGACATCCAATTCTTTGCTAATAAAGAGCGTTCTCAAGAAGAGTTCTTCCATACCTTTAACGCGCTGCTTGAAGGCAATCAACAGATCATCCTAACGTCTGACCGTTATCCAAAAGAGATCAACGGGGTAGAAGATCGTCTTAAATCTCGTTTCGGCTGGGGTTTGACGGTAGCGATTGAGCCACCAGAGCTTGAGACACGTGTTGCGATCTTGATGAAGAAAGCCGAAGACCACCAAATTCACCTTGCGGATGAAGTGGCGTTCTTTATTGCCAAGCGTCTACGCTCTAACGTTCGTGAACTGGAAGGCGCATTGAACCGTGTTATTGCGAATGCAAACTTCACTGGCCGCCCGATCACGATCGACTTCGTGCGTGAAGCACTGCGTGACCTACTTGCACTGCAAGAAAAACTGGTCACTATTGATAACATTCAAAAGACAGTAGCCGAGTACTACAAAATCAAAGTCGCTGATCTATTGTCTAAGCGTCGTTCTCGTTCTGTTGCTCGTCCACGTCAATTGGCGATGGCACTGGCGAAAGAGCTAACAAACCACAGCTTGCCTGAGATTGGCGATGCATTCGGTGGTCGTGACCACACGACGGTACTGCATGCTTGTCGTAAGATTGCTCAGCTGCGTGAAGAGAGCCACGACATTAAAGAAGATTATTCGAACTTGATTCGTACCCTTTCTTCTTAATACACAGTATTCTTAACCTTAATAAGCAGAATCTTGGCCACGTACTATTACGCAGTGCCATTTAGACCGTAAGAGCAAGATATGAAATTTACCATTGAACGTAGTCACCTGATTAAGCCATTACAACAAGTATCTGGCGCACTCGGTGGCAGGCCAACGCTTCCAATTCTAGGAAACCTACTGATTAAAGTAGAAGATAACGTGTTGTCGATGACAGCGACGGATCTAGAAGTTGAACTGATCAGCCGTGTAACGCTTGAAGGTGATTTCGAAGCGGGTAGCATTACCGTACCTTCACGTAAATTCCTAGATATCTGCCGTGGATTGCCAGATAACTCAGTGATCACGGTGGTATTGGATGGTGACCGTATTCAGGTTCGCTCTGGTCGTAGCCGCTTCTCTTTAGCAACATTACCTGCGGCAGATTTTCCAAATATTGAAGACTGGAGCAGTGAAGTTGAAGTGTCAGTGACACAAGCTGAACTTCGCGGTCTTATCGAGAAAACACAATTCTCAATGGCGAACCAAGATGTTCGTTACTACCTCAACGGTATGTTGTTTGAGATTGAAGGCTCTATCCTGCGCAGCGTAGCGACCGATGGTCACCGTATGGCAGTATCTCAAGCACAACTGGGTGCGGATTTTGCTCAGAAGCAGATCATTGTTCCTCGTAAAGGTGTTCAAGAGTTAGTGAAGCTATTGGATGCACCTGAACAGCCAGTAACACTGCAAATTGGTAACTCTAACGTGCGAGCTGAAGTGAACAACTATGTCTTCACTTCTAAGCTGGTTGATGGTCGTTTCCCTGATTATCGCCGCGTAATGCCGCAAAATACCACCAAGACACTTGAAGCTGGCTGTGATGAATTACGTTCAGCATTTTCTCGTGCTGCGATTCTATCGAATGAAAAATTCCGTGGTGTTCGCGTTAACCTTGCGGATAGCGAGATGCGCATTACCGCGAACAACCCAGAGCAAGAAGAAGCAGAAGAAGTACTCGATGTTAACTTCGACGGTGACGCGCTAGAGATTGGCTTCAACGTAAGCTACGTATTGGATGTTCTGAACACACTGCGTTGTGAACAGGTTCGCATCTCAATGTCAGACGCCAATGCGAGTGCTCTTATCGAGAACGCACAAGATGACAGCGCGATGTACGTTGTTATGCCAATTCGCTTATAAGCAGCCCTATGTTGACCTACCAAGTCGTGATTGAAGATTAATATGAAGACGTTATGCCTTTATCGCGCTTAATCGTTAAGCAGTTTAGAAATATTGAAGCCTGTGACATTCAACCGTCATCAGGCTTTAACTTTCTTATAGGGGCTAACGGAAGCGGCAAAACCAGTGTCCTTGAAGCTGTGTATCTGCTCGGACATGGTCGCTCATTCAAGAGTTCACTTACCGGTCGTATCATACAAAACGAGTGTAGTGAGCTGTTTGTACATGGCCGTTTTATGACCTCGGATCAATTTGAGCTGCCAATTGGCATTAATAAGCAGCGCGATGGCACGACAGAGGTTAAAATAAGCGGTCAAACTGGGCAAAAGTTGGCTCAGTTAGCTCAAGTCTTACCTTTGCAGTTGATTCACCCTGAAGGGTTTGATTTACTAACCGATGGACCTAAGCATCGCCGAGCATTCATTGATTGGGGAGTCTTCCACAGTGAGTCGGGCTTTTATGATGCGTGGGGCAGGGTAAAGCGCCTCAATAAGCAGCGAAACGCCTTATTGAAAACGGCAACGCACTATCGAGAGCTGAGCTATTGGGACCAAGAATTGGCCCGTTTAGCAGAAAGCATCAGTCAGTGGCGTGCCACCTACGTTGATCAGCTCAAAGAAGTCGCCGAAGAAATCTGTGCGACCTTCCTTCCTGAGTTTGAGATAAAGATTAACTACTATCGTGGCTGGGACAAAGACACCCCGTACGCCGATATATTAGAAAAGAATTTTGAAAGGGATCAGCAGCTTGGTTACACCTTTAGTGGGCCAAACAAAGCGGATCTGAAGATAAAAGTGAACGGCACTCCAGTGGAAGATGTCTTGTCACGAGGTCAATTGAAGTTGATGGTGTGCGCGCTACGAGTAGCACAAGGGCAACACCTCACTCAAATGACAGGTAAGCAGTGCATCTATTTGATAGATGACTTCGCTTCCGAATTAGATAGCCAACGCCGAGCACGTCTTGCTGAGTGTTTAAAGGCGACCCAGGCTCAAGTTTTTGTAAGCTCTATTACCGCTGATCAGATTGCAGATATGCATGACGAAAATAGCAGGATGTTTCATGTGGAACATGGCAAAATAGAGCAAGGATAATTAGTCAGAGAGTAACTATGTCAGATAATTACGATTCATCGAGTATTAAAGTACTGAAGGGTCTGGATGCGGTACGTAAGCGTCCTGGAATGTACATTGGCGACACGGATGATGGTACCGGTCTGCACCACATGGTTTTTGAGGTGGTAGATAACTCTATTGATGAAGCGCTAGCTGGTCACTGTAATGACATCATTGTAACTATCCATGAAGATAGTTCTGTGTCTGTGAGCGATGACGGCCGTGGTATTCCAACAGAATTGCACCCAGAAGAAAACGTATCTGCAGCCGAAGTAATCATGACGGTTCTTCACGCTGGTGGTAAGTTCGATGATAACTCGTACAAGGTATCTGGTGGTCTGCACGGTGTTGGTGTTTCAGTAGTTAACGCACTTTCTAAGCAAGTTACTCTTACTATCCACCGCGGTGGCAAAATCCACACTCAAACCTACAGCCACGGTGAGCCTCAAGCGCCACTAGCGGTTATCGGTGACACGGATAAAACAGGTACAGAGATTCGTTTCTGGCCGAGTGAAGAAACCTTCACTAACATCGAGTTCCATTACGACATTTTAGCTAAGCGTCTACGTGAGCTATCATTCTTGAACTCAGGTGTATCAATTAAGCTAATTGACGAGCGCGAAGAAGACAAAATGGATCACTTCGAATACGAAGGCGGTATCCAAGCGTTTGTTGAACACCTTAATACTAACAAAACGCCAATCATCCAAAAAATCTTCCACTTTAACTCTGAGCGCGAAGACGGTATTACCGTTGAAGTTGCGATGCAGTGGAATGACGGCTACCAAGAAAACATCTACTGTTTCACCAACAACATCCCTCAACGCGATGGTGGTGCTCACTTAGCAGGTTTCCGTGCGGCGCTAACGCGTACTCTGAACAGCTTCATGGACAAGGAAGGCTTCTCTAAGAAAGCGAAGACTGCGACCTCTGGTGATGATGCTCGTGAAGGTCTGACGGCGATTGTTTCTGTTAAAGTGCCTGATCCTAAGTTCTCAAGCCAAACTAAAGATAAGCTGGTTTCTTCAGAAGTGAAGTCTGCCGTTGAATCTACAATGGGTGAGAAGTTGTCTGAGTTCCTTATTGAGAACCCAGGTGAAGCGAAAACAGTTTGTTCTAAAATTATTGATGCAGCACGTGCTCGTGATGCAGCGCGTAAAGCTCGTGAAATGACTCGTCGTAAAGGCGCATTAGATTTAGCGGGTCTTCCTGGTAAGCTTGCTGACTGTCAGGAAAAAGATCCTGCACTGTCTGAACTATATATTGTGGAAGGAGACTCTGCTGGCGGTTCAGCTAAGCAGGGGCGTAACCGTAAGAACCAAGCAATCCTACCGCTGAAAGGTAAAATCCTTAACGTAGAGAAAGCACGTTTCGATAAAATGCTGTCTTCTCAAGAAGTAGCAACGCTAATCACCGCTCTTGGTTGTGGTATTGGTCGTGACGAATACAACCCAGATAAACTGCGTTACCACAACATCATCATCATGACCGATGCCGATGTCGATGGTTCTCACATCCGTACCCTGCTACTGACGTTCTTCTACCGTCAAATGCCAGAGCTGATTGAACGTGGCTACATCTACATTGCTCAACCGCCACTTTACAAAGTGAAGAAAGGTAAGCAAGAGCAGTACATTAAAGATGAAGATGCGATGAACCAGTATCAAGTATCTTTGGCTTTAGACAACGCAGAACTGCACGTAAACCCTGAAGCGCCAGCATTTGCAGGTGAAGGTTTAGAGAAGCTTGTTCAGCAATACAATGCAGGCATCAAGCTTGTTGATCGTATGAGCCGCCGTTACCCACGCGCATTGGTTCACGAACTGATTTACGTTCCTCGTCTAACGGCCGAGCAGTGTCATGATGACGCGGCAGTTGAAGCTTGGGGTAAGCAGCTTGTTGAACAGCTAAACGCGAAAGAAGTAGGTGCAAGCCAATACAGCCTTGAAGTTGAAAAACACGAAGAGCTAGGCTTAAGCGTTCCTAAGATTGTGGTTCGTACTCATGGTGTGACTCATGAACACCTACTAAGCATCGATCTTATTAACTCTAAAGAGTTTGGTAAGCTAGCGGATCTTTCTGAAGCTCTTGATGGCTTGATTGAAGAAGGCGCTTACATTAAGCGTGGTGAGCGTACTCAAGAAGTTTCTAGCTTCGTTGATGCTCTGAACTGGTTAGTGAAAGAGTCTCGTCGTGGTCTAAGCCTACAGCGATACAAAGGTCTAGGCGAGATGAACCCGGATCAACTTTGGGAAACCACAATGGATCCTGAAACTCGCCGTATGATGCAAGTAACAATTGAAGACGCTGTTGGTGCTGATTTGTTGTTTACGACGCTAATGGGTGACCAAGTTGAACCTCGTCGTAACTTCATCGAAGAGAATGCACTGAAAGTAGCAAACCTAGACGTTTAGTCTCTTTGATACTTCGCTCTTTGGCTTAATTTCTGTGTCAGAGGTGCTCACATACATTCGTATGCTCCGCGCCTCTTCCTTGAACTAAAGCCAAATAGCTTCGTCTCAAAAAACTAAAATCATTTTAAAGCACTATCCTTTGGATGGTGCTTTTTTATGTTTGTAAGATATTGAAAAATATTGAGTTGCAAAAATAATTGAAAATAACCCCTTGAAACTATTTTGCTCAATCCATATATCTATTTGTGAAGAGGATGACTGTCTTGCTCTACAAGAGAAGAAACAGAACCTTCATTACCGCTAACGAAGTATCGCTCAATAGAGGATAACTTTGGCAGCACACAACTTAAAAATTGATTCATTGCCATGTCCCAGCGTTGTCGCCAATAGAGGTGAAACCCGAGGAATGCGAATTGAATCTCTTAGCTGTTTACTGGGTCACACACAGGTTAGATCCAAGTAAAATTCGCAGCTAAGACTATTGCTTACTAAAAGGATAGCATTATGAGAACTGTAGATTTCACTCCACTTTACCGCAACGCAATCGGCTTCGATCGTCTATTCAACATGATGGAAGCGAATACATCGAAGAACTCTTCTGGCGGTTACCCTCCATACAACATCGAGCAAAAAGACGAGAACAACTACCGTATTACTATGGCAGTCGCTGGTTTTGCTGATGACCAATTAGATCTGACTCAGAAAGAGAACATGCTAATTGTGAAAGGTGAGCGTAAAGCAGAAGCAGAGAAAACCTTCGTATACCAAGGTATCGCAGAGCGCGATTTCGAGCGTAAATTCCAACTGGCTGACTACGTAAAAGTGGTAGGTGCAAGCATGGAAAATGGTCTTCTTCACATCGACCTCGAACGCGAAATCCCAGAAGCGATGCAACCACGTAAGATTGCTATCAATGGTAATAGTCTACTAGAAGGCTAATGACTGTTAGCTCCTTAGAGCTAAAAAATATCGGGAAGTAAAAGTGAAAGAGCACCTAATGAGGTGCTCTTTTTGTATTTGACCTGCGGTAAGCTAAAAGCTCTTATTACTGCTCTGAGTAAGCCTTTTTCACTTCTTCAGCAATGATAGCAATGCCTTTCTGCATCGCCTCATCATCTTGTACGTAGTTCATGCGTAAGCACTGGTGAGCATGATCCCACTCGTCTTCTTGGCCGATAAAGAAGTATTCACCCGGAACAATCAATACGCCGCGAGCTTTAAGGCGGTCGTACAGTTCCATTGTGGTGATCGGCAGCTCATCAAACCATAGCCATAAGAAGATAGCGCCTTCAGGCTTGTGAATACGGAAGCGAGGGTCGTCGATAGCGTCTTGTAACAGTTCAACTGCACGTAGTGACTTATCTTTATAGAAAGGTTTGATTACCTCGCTACTTAAGCGCAGTAAATCGCCTTTTTCAATCATGTGATTGGCAATTGCAGGGCCAACACTGTTTGGCGCTAAGCTAATGATGCCATTCATGTTGGTCAATGCTTGTGTTACTTCTTCACTCGCAATTACGATACCGCAACGCACACCCGGCAAACCAAGCTTAGAAAGGCTCATGCACAGAATCGTATTTTCATTCCAGAACGGTTCGACATCTTCAAAGATGATGTTAGGAAACGGCAGGCCGTAAGCATTGTCGATCAGCAGTGGGATGTTGTTTTCACGCGCCAGTTTATCCAGTTTACGCACTTCTTCGTCGGTCAGTACGTTACCCGTTGGGTTGGTTGGACGAGATGCACAGATAGCCGCGACTGAGTCATCAACCTTTAGTTGTTCAAAATCAACGTGGTATTTAAACTGACGGTTTTCTAGCAGTTCGATCTCTGGGTGGTAAGAGATAAAAATATCGTCATCAATACCCGCGTCGCCGTAGCCGATGTATTCCGGTGCGATCGGCAGTAGGATTTTCTTATGTGAGCCGTCAGGCTGTTGGCCTGCTAGCAGGTTGAATAGGTAGAAGAAGCCACTTTGACTGCCATTAGTCAGGCTGATGTTCTTCTCGCTGATATCCCAGCCATAGGCCTCTTTCAGCATTGCCGCTAACGATTTGATGAAGCTGTCTTTACCTTGCGGACCATCGTAGTTGGCGAGGGCGGCGATGAGTTCTCCACTGGCGAGCATGTCGGCACTGGCTTGGTTAAAGTAATCGAGCATGGCAGGGATAGCGGCTGGGTTGCCACCACCGAGCATGATAGCGCCAGGAGTGCGCAGGCCATCATTCAAATCATCCATTAAACGAGTGATTCCAGAGTATCGATTAAACTTTTCGCCAAACTTAGAGAACTGCATTACTAATTTTACCTAATTCATTGTGATTGCTTGTTACGTGTCATTAAGGCAGACCTTATGTCTGCCATCAGTGTATTCCTTGAACATACCGCAATGTTTTTGCGACGCATAGCGCCAAATGCTCTAACACGTAAAAAACTTCTATAAAGTTTGGTTAATGAGTGACAGCTTGCTTATTGAACGTACCTTTAGCGATAAAAAAAGGAGAAGCCTAAGCTTCCCCTTTAGTTTCTGGTGTTTATGTTAATGAAGGTTTAGTTCGAACCGGTATAAACGACTAATACCTTGTCATCTTGGTATTGGCGTTCGAACGCATAGTAGCCCTTGCTGTTACGGATGATGTGCTTACCCTGAGCAACGGCTGGGTGGCGTTGGCGGAATTGGCCAAGCGCTTGCCAGTGTTCTAGCAGCTCTGCACGTTCGCCAGTGATTTGATCCCAAGGCATGTCTGAGCGTGTGCCTTGCATTGGATCAGAACCCGTTGGGCCAAAGTCTCGGGCGATTTCATCGCCGTAATAGATCTGTACCGCACCGGGAGCCAGCATCAACGCGTTTGCAGCTTTGGTTTGTTTTGCAAAGTCACTGCCATGTTGTGTCCAGAATAGCGAGGTGTCGTGAGACGAAAGGTAACTCAGTACGTTGAACTCGCTGTCGTTGTTGATCTTCTCTGCGTATCGAAGGTAATCAGCATCAAGATCGGATAGGCACTTGAGCGCCTTTGGTGCGATATCACTCTGGAATTCAAAGTTGATGATCGAATCAAATCCGTTAGCGAAGTAATCTGATTTGACCACGCTGTGTGCCCATACTTCGCCAGTCATCCAGAAGGGTAAGTCATCCAAGGCCTTGTCTGGGTTGTTCTGTTTCCACTCGGCAAGTGCCTGGTTGGTGCTCTCTTTCAGTTCTGCCCATGCTTCGAGTTCAACGTGTTTAGCGGTATCGACCCTGAAACCATCGACACCATATTCGCGCACCCAATCCGATAACCAAGTGATTAAATGGTTACGAGGTGTTTTGAGTTCATCGGTCGCGCTGGTGGACTTATTGCGATAGAAATTAGGCAGCCCGATTGTCTTTGTCGACTCTGTTTTGAAATCGGGCAGATGCGCCAAAGACATGGTGAGGTTATTGTAGCCCGGAGAGTCATAGGCGCCGATATCGCTGCGTAGCCAAGCTTTGCCCCACCACTTTTCCCACGCTTCTTTGTCGCTGTAAGAGATGTAGTTGTTGAAGTAGTGCCAGTTCTGACCTTTGGCAGGTTGCCAATCTGTCCAGTTTTCGCCAAGTGTTTGTTTGGCTTCTTCGTCAGTTAGGTTGAGCTTACCAAAATCAAACTCTTGCATGTCGGCAAGCGTCGCATAGCCGGTGTGGTTCATTACCACATCCCAAACAACACGAATGCCTTTGCTATGCGCGGTATCGATGAAGGTTTTTAGCTCGTCTTCGGTGCCCATGTTGTCATCGAGCTTGGTCCAATCTTGATGGTAGTAGCCGTGGTAGCCGTAGTGTTTGAAGTCACCTCGATCACCGCCGCCAACCCAGCCGTGGATTTGCTCTAACGGAGACGTTATCCAGATAGCATTAGCACCGAGTGATTCTATGTAATCGAGTTTTTCGGTTAAGCCTGCCAAGTCACCACCGTGGAAGGTGCCGATTTCGTCTTGTCCATCTTGGCTGCGACCGTAACTGTTGTCGTTATCAGGATTACCATTGTGGAAACGGTCAGTCATTACGAAGTAAACCGTGGCGTTATCCCAACTAAAGTCAGCTTTGGTTTCTGGTTCTACTTTCTCAAGCAGCAGAACACCTTGGCTATTTTCTGCTGGCTGCATGGTGACGCTGCCATTCGTTACTGTGACTTGTTTGCCTGAAAGAGCGTCTCTAACCACGGTGCCATCATCAAAGGTTTGAGCAACGTCGATGATGGTTGGTTCGTCACTAGGAACCGGACAAGCAAAGCTTTGTACTTGTTGTTGCTTCGGCTTTATCTGAACGGTCAGTTCATTGGTTTGTGGGTTGAGCATAAACTGATAGGTGTTAGCGCGAAAGATCTTGATATCTAATTCAGACTTCTCGGCGCAGTCGTCTAGGTGAAGGGGTTTATTGAATTTGATGCGGTTTTCTTCAGCCAGCGCATAGTTGGTGCCACAGGTATTTTGAGTATCGCTGATAGAGAAGGTATAGCTACCTTTCGCGAGTTCCTGTTCTGCAATCACGGTGCCTTTACCGGATGATTCGAATACGACAGTGTCGTTATCAATTGTCAGTAATAGGTTGTTGTCACTGGTTTGGCTGCATGCGCTGAGTGCGAGTATTGAAAGCGCGAGTACTGTTTTTTTCATTGTTCCCTTCCCCTGAATAAACAGGTCAGTTATAGCAAACAATGCCCTCTACAGTCTGAGTGCTGTTTCATTCAGTTAATCAATAAGACCTCTACAAACAAATGCTTGGTTCACAAAAACAAAAAGGGAAGCTTTCGCTTCCCTTTGGGTGTTTACCGTTAATTACTCAGAGTATGACTTAGAGTAATTGTCTCACTTGTGCTTATTTTTGCAGTAGAGAGATGTCAGCAATCTGTAGGAACAGGTTACGTAGGTTGTTCAGTAGCGTTAGACGGTTCTTCTTAAGCGCTTCGTCATCAGCCATAACCATTACGTTATCGAAGAATGCATCAACTGGTTCACGTAGATCAGCAAGCTTGCTTAGGGCTTCTTGGTAGTTACCTGTTGCGAATGCTGGTTCTAGTGCTTCCGTCATTACTTCAACGTTTTCAGCCAGTGCTTTCTCTGCGTCTTCTTGAAGAAGCGTTAGGTCGATTTCAGCTGGTAGCTCGCCATCGAATTTCGCAAGGATATTACCTACACGCTTGTTCGCTGCTGCTAGTGCTTCTGCTGCTTCCAGTTCACGGAAGTGAGAAACCGCTTTAACACGTTGGTCAAAGTCAGCAGGCTTAGTTGGACGACGTGCTAGTACCGCTTGGATGATATCAACGCTGAAACCAGCATCTTGGTACCATGCGCGGAAACGACCTAGCATGAAGTCGATAACGTCAGCTTCTACGTTTTTGTTAGTCAGCTTGTCGCCTAGTAGCTCTTTCGCTTTGCCGATCAGATCGGTTAGGTCTAGGTTGTAGCCGTTTTCAACGATGATACGTAGCACACCTAGAGACGCACGACGAAGTGCAAATGGGTCAGAACCTTTTGGTGCTTGGCCAATACCGAAGATACCTACGATAGTGTCTAGCTTGTCTGCCATTGCTACTGCTGAAGAGATACCAGTGCTTGGTAGATCGTCACCCGCGAAACGAGGCATGTATTGCTCGTAAAGTGCCAGTGCAACTTGCTCGTCTTCACCGTCGTGAGTCGCGTAGTGCATGCCCATCACACCTTGAGTATCCGTAAATTCGAATACCATAGAGGTCATTAGGTCACACTTAGCCAGTAGGCCAGCACGTTTAGACTTTTCAACGTCAGCATCGATTTGCTCAGCAATGTAGCCTGCAAGCTCTGTGATGCGGTCTGTTTTGTCTTTGATAGTACCCAATTGCTTCTGGAAGATAGCCTGGTCTAGTTCAGCAAGACGGTCGACAAGCGGGCGCTTACGGTCTGTGTTGAAGAAGAATTCAGCATCAGCAAGACGTGGGCGTACCACTTTCTCGTTACCTTCGATAACGTGACGAGGCTCTTTAGACTCGATGTTCGATACGAAGATGAAGTTCGGTAGTAGCTTCTTGTTGTCATCGTAAACAGGGAAGTACTTTTGGTCACCCTTCATGGTGTAAACCAAAGCTTCAGAAGGGACTTTTAGGAACTCTTCTTCAAACTTCGCTGTCAGTACTACTGGCCATTCAACCAGAGACGTTACTTCTTCAACAAGGTCATCTTCTAGGTCAGCTGTACCGCCAACCGCAGCTGCCGCTTTTTTCGAATCAGCAAGGATGATCGCTTTACGCGCTTCGTAATCTGCCATTACTTTACCGCGCTCTTCTAGGATCGCAGGGTATTGGTCAGCAGAGTCGATTGTGAACTCTTGTTCGCCCATGAAACGGTGGCCACGGATAGTACGAGCAGATGCTACGCCTAGGATTTCGCCTTCAACAAGCTCATCACCTAGTAGTACTGTCAGTGTTTTTACTGGACGGATAAATTGAATGTCTGAGTTACCCCAGCGCATTGCTTTAGGAATTGGTAGGCCAGCCAGTGCTTTCGCAGCAATGTCCATCACCAATTCTTGAACTGGTTTGCCAGCTACTTCTTGTTTGAAAAGAAGCCACTCGCCTTTGTCTGTTTTCAGACGGTCAGCTTGCTCAACAGTAATACCGTTACCACGAGCCCAACCTTGTGCCGCTTTGGTCGCGTTGCCTTCAGCATCGAATGCCACAGAAACAGCAGGGCCACGTTTCTCAACCACTTTGTCTGCTTGGCCTTCAGCCAGTGCAGTTACTTTAAGTGCTAGACGACGAGGTGCTGCGTACCACTTGATGCCTTCGTGAGAAAGCTCAGCCGTTTTAAGACCTGCTTCAAAGTTAGAAGCAAACGCTTCTGCTAGAGAACGAAGTGCTGTTGGTGGAAGCTCTTCCGTACCCAGTTCAATTAGAAAATTCTTCGCCATGATTATTTACCTTCCTTCTTACACATTGGGAAGCCAAGCGCTTCACGTGACGCGTAGTACGCTTCAGCAACTGATTTAGTCAGGTTGCGGATACGAAGGATGTAACGTTGACGCTCTGTTACAGAGATAGCTTTGCGCGCATCAAGGATGTTGAATGCGTGACCTGCTTTTAGAATGCGCTCGTAAGCTGGAAGCGGCAGTGGCTTCTCAAGCTCAAGTAGCTCTTTACACTCTTTCTCGCACTGGTCGAAGAAAGTGAATAGGAAATCTACGTCTGCGTGCTCGAAGTTGTACGTCGATTGCTCAACTTCGTTTTGGTGGAAGATGTCACCGTAAGTCACGTTAGAACCGTCTGGTGCTACGTTCCATACTAGGTCGTAAACAGAATCTACTTCCTGGATGTACATTGCTAGACGCTCGATACCGTAAGTGATCTCGCCAGTTACTGGCTTACACTCAAGGCCGCCAACCTGTTGGAAGTAAGTAAACTGAGTTACTTCCATGCCGTTTAGCCATACTTCCCAACCAAGGCCCCATGCGCCTAGTGTTGGGTTTTCCCAGTTATCTTCAACGAAGCGAATGTCGTGAACAAGTGGGTCAACACCAAGAACCTCTAGGGAGCCTAGGTACAACTCTTGGATATTGTCTGGCGATGGTTTTAGCGCTACTTGGAATTGGTAGTAGTGCTGCAGACGGTTCGGGTTTTCACCGTAACGGCCATCGGTCGGACGACGAGAAGGTTGAACGTAAGCTGTAGACATTGGCTCTGGGCCAAGTGCTCGTAGACATGTCATTGGGTGAGAGGTGCCTGCACCTACTTCCATATCTAGAGGTTGAACAATGGTACAACCGTTTTGAGCCCAGTAATCCTGCAGCGCGAGGATCATTCCCTGGAAGGTTTTGATATCGTATTTTTGCATAGTCAGGTTCGCGCGATTCTTTTAAATGAATGAGAAAAATAACCTCTGAGTATACCGAGATATTCGTAAAGCGAGTAGGGGTAATCTTGTTTAATTAGTGGTCTAAAATGTCGTTTAGTGGATTTTTGTGCCTTTAATGTTTGTTTTTCGGCACAAGTGGATATTTTGATAACTTTGACACTTGTGTTTGAAAGCATGGGCTATTAAAATCTCGCGGTCTTTGGGGAGTAGCTTACTTATTCATATCCTATTGAATGAGTTCGTTCGTCAACATAATTGATGCAAAATCATCATGGCGTTCGAGGCAACCACCACCTTGGTGGTGCTTAGCAAGACCATAGACAAGCATCGTGAACCGGGATGGGGCGCGAGGTTTGTCTTTGGTTAAATATAATAATCCCCATCCCAAATGAGCATGTCGTGAGCGTTTTAGCAATTTCAATTACAACTGTCGCCTTAGCCGAGATCGGTGATAAGACTCAGTTGCTATCTCTTTTATTAGCCAGTCGATATCGCAAGCCGATACCTATCATCGCAGCTATCTTCTTTGCCACCATTGCCAATCATGCCCTTGCAGCATGGCTCGGGGTCGTGGTTGCTGATTATCTTTCACCTGAAGTATTAAAGTGGGTGCTGGTGGTCAGTTTCATTGCGATGGCTGGCTGGATTTTGATTCCCGATAAGTTAGATGACGATGAACAGATCTCAAACCGAGGACCGTTTGTCGCCAGTTTTATCGCTTTCTTTATTGCTGAGATCGGCGATAAAACCCAAATTGCGACCTCTATCCTAGGGGCTCAATATGCGGATGCATTAGCGTGGGTGATTCTGGGTACAACCATTGGTATGTTGCTGGCAAATGTGCCTGTGGTGATCATCGGTAAGCTGTCTGCTGATAAGATGCCTCTTGATCTGATTCGTAAGATCACAGCCTTGCTATTCGTGGGTTTAGCTATCGCTGCTGCTTTCTATTAACAGGTGGTATTGAGTCTTATTATACTCAATCAGTAGAGTAATGTGTTGTAGGTCATACTCTTACAGTATTGTGGGGTTTATCGAGCGAATGGACATATAACTGTCATACTTGTCATGATATTTTAATCTTGTGAGTTAAGAACACGAGGGCATGATTATGTTGACGCGTTATATGGGTATTACTCCACAAAGCCAAAGTTATCTATTTACTTTTGGTCTTGCACTTACACTGTTAGGCATGGTGTTGACGGACGTGTGGCTGCCAATGGTCGCGGGTGCCATCATCATGACTGCACTTGCGGTAGAGGCTTGGATTCGGGTCGCGCATATTATTCCGATGCGCAAAGATATCCGAGAAATTCAGCATCAGCTGGAGCATCTGCAAAACAAATCTAGAAGCGAATAAACAAAAAGCCGCTCGTACTCTGAGTTCTGTTTAAGAACATAAGGTACGAGCGGCTTTTTTGATACTTGATAGTCGGTGGGGCGTTACGCCTCCAATCCCTTTCTGATCAAATACTGGTAAGGCAACGTTTCTGTTGCTTGGCCTACCAACTGGTGATCCATGAATCGACAAAAGCTCGGAATATCTCGAGTTGTCGAAGGATCGTCAGCTTTTACCAGTAACACATCGCCATCCTGCATGTTTCTAATTGTCTTCCTGACCATCATTACTGGTTCCGGGCAACGCAGGCCTTCAGCTTCTAAAGTATGGGTTGCCAGTTCAGGTTTGAATGTCATGGTTTGTATCTCTATATCTATCTAACGAGTGAATAATACGTCTGCAGAAAAAATATGCAATAAGTGCTTGGCAAACAGAATCATTTCCTATAACTTAGTTAACAAGTTGATAACAACTTGAAGCAAAGGCAACTAGCTAAGGAGTGGCGATGTTGACAGGATTAGATAGATTAACAATTTATTCGGTTCTCTGTTTTATTTCTTTTTGTGCGTTAGTACTACGCTCATCGACAGAGACCTCACTGATGCCTATTTTTGGCATAGTAGCAACGATTATTGGTATTTGGGTAGAGATGCGCCGTTGGCAAGGCATAGCCGAAGAGCAAGAGCACTAACCCGAATACAGCAAGCGAATTCCGATACGACAACATTCCGACACTATCCCCAAATTTTCTTGGGCTTCCCCGCGTAATTGCGGGATTTTTTTTATCTAAAGCATGCTATAAACAACTTAGTGACTAATGGCAATCGTATACAGCTAGGTAAGTGGCGTGGAATTAGAAGACATCTATCGTAGAGACCTTAATTTATTGGTCGCTTTAAAGGTATTGATTGAAGAGGGCAGCGTAAGCCAGGCCGCGCTTCGTCTTAACTTAAGCCAATCCGCAACCAGTCGAGTATTAGGGCGTTTAAGAGAATTACTAAACGATCCGTTGTTTACACGTCAAGGTCAGCACCTTATTCCTACCAAGAAAGCACTCGAGATCAGTCAGCGTATTGATCAGCCTTTGGAGTCTTTTCGCCAATTGCTGAGTCCGAGTGACTTTGACCCTTACTATTGCAGCGAACGTTTTCTGATCGCTACCACCGATTATGCGATGCAAACCATCTTGCCTTATGCGTTGCCTAAGATTTATGAACAAGCACCCAATATCTCTTTGGAGTTTGCTCCGTTGCAGCATGAGCATTTGTTTAAACAGCTCAGCACCGAACGCGTTGATATGGCGATCTGTCGTCCGAGTGGCAGCATTGCACCACTTCATCAAGAAGTCTTGGGGCCGGTTGGTGTGTCGTGTCTGTTATCTAAAAACCATCCATTAGCCGATCAACCTTTAAGCCTTGAAGACTATGTTTCACTCCCACATGCGATGATTGCGATCAGTGATGGTGTTAAGGCTTTATTAGACAACGCGTTAGCCAATCAACAGCCTCGTAAAATGGTGTTGCGTGCTTATCACCTTGAAGCTGCATTGGCGATTGTTGATAGAATGCCGTTGGTGATTACTGTGCCTGCTGATTTGGCTTATTTGGTAGCAGAGCGTTATGACTTGGTTGTTAAGCCATTACCATTTGAATTTATGCCGTTTGATTACTCACTGATCTGGCACTCGCGTTGCGATTCTTCTGCTTCACAACAATGGTTAAGAAGAGTGGTAAAAGAAGAGTGTGGTGAGTTGATTCAAAAACGGATTGCGGATGTCGGTTTGGGTTAACCGGAGCTGAGTCTGTGTTCACTTGACCCGAATGACAAAAACGCAAAAGGGCTGATAAAAATCAGCCCTTTGTTGTTTTGGGTTATCCAAGTCTAAAGCCGTTGCTTAAGGTTTGATAACTTTATGTTTGAGAATCTATAGTTTAATGACTACGCGACCAGTGATTTGACCGTTAGTGATGTCTTCTGCTGCTTGAATTGCACCGTCTAAAGACACTTCTTTGGTTGCTTGAGCATAGAAAGATTCTGGTAGTAGCTCAGCCAGTTGTTCCCACGCTTTAATACGTTTTTCACGAGGGCACATTACAGAATCAACACCTTGTAGGCGAACGTTACGCAGAATGAATGGCATTACCGTGGTTGGTAAGTCAAAACCGCCTGCTAGACCACACATCGCAACCGCACCGTTGTAATCAATTTGCGCCAATACTTTCGCAAGCACTTTGCTGCCTACCGTATCGATAGCGCCAGCCCACAGTTGTTTTTCTAGTGGCTTAGCTGGTTCTTCTAGTTCAGCACGCTCTACAATACGTGTCGCGCCTAGTGATTTAAGTAGTTCACCGTTTACAGAAGCACGGCCAGTCACTGCTGCCACTTTGTAGCCCAGTTGGTTTAGTAGAGTGATAGATACGCTACCTACACCGCCACTTGCGCCGGTAACTAGGATTTCACCGTCTTCAGGCTTGATGCCAGCATCGACAATAGCTTGAACACAAAGCATTGCTGTGAAGCCTGCTGTACCAATCGCCATTACTTTCTTAGCGTCTAGACCTTTAGGCATCGGCACTAACCAGTCACCGTTTAGGCTTGCTTTCTCAGCCATGCCGCCCCAGTGACCTTCACCAACACCCCAACCAGTTAGAACCACTTCGTCGCCTGCTTTGTAGCGAGGGTCATCAGATTGTGAAACCACACCAGAAAGGTCGATACCAGGAACCATAGGGAAGTTGCGAACAATGCGCCCTTTACCTGTAATCGCCAAACCATCTTTGTAGTTCAAAGAAGAGTAGCTAACATCAATCTTCACGTTACCTTCTGGTAATTGAGATTCTTCAATTTGAGAAACTGACGCGATAGTTTTTTTGTCTTCTTGGTTTAGTACAAGTGCTTTAAACATGATCTGCTCCGTGGAGGAATATTAGGAAACTGAAGTAACTTTAGTTGAATCATCCGAGAAAAAATAATGAAACATCAACATTGAATATATGCGTTTTGTGCATAGATGTCAGGGTTGGTTTTTCTCTCGTTGAGTTCGCTGAACGCAATCGATGCATTGTTGGATGCCAAGCAATAAAAAGTGCAGCTATATAAATATAGCTGCACAAAAGATTACCCTTCAAATATTACAGTCAGTAAACGCTATGGGCGTTCAAATACCGTTGCAATACCTTGGCCTAAACCAATACACATAGTCGCCAAGCCGTATTTCACGTCTTGTGCTTCCATCAGGTTGATTAGCGTCGTCGAGATACGAGAACCAGAACAGCCTAGTGGGTGACCCAGAGCAATCGCACCGCCGTTAAGGTTTACTTTCTCGTCAACAACATCCAGTAGACCTAAGTCTTTAGCACAAGGTAGAGATTGAGCAGCAAACGCTTCGTTTAGCTCAATCACACCCATATCTTCGATGGTTAGGCCTGCACGTTTAAGTGCTTTTTTCGTCGCTGGTACTGGGCCGTAACCCATGATTGAAGGATCGCAGCCAGCGATAGCCATCGACTTCACGCGAGCGCGAATCTTCAGGCCAAGTGCGTTGGCTTTCTCTTCGCTCATGATAAGCATTGCCGATGCACCATCAGACAGTGCTGATGAAGTACCTGCTGTTACCGTACCGTTTGCTGGGTCAAATACCGGGCGAAGCTGAGATAAGCCTTCAACCGTAGTTTCTGGGCGAATGACTTCATCGTAATCCAGAGTGAACAGTGAACCGTCGGCTGCGTGAGCTTCTGTTGGCAGGATTTCGTTTTTGAAACGACCTTCAACCGTAGCTGCTTGAGCGCGAGCATGTGAGCGTGCTGCGAATGCATCTTGGTCTTCACGGCTAATACCGTGCATTTTGCCTAACATCTCAGCGGTTAGCCCCATCATGCCGGCCGCTTTTGCTACGTGTTTTGACATGCCTGGGTGAAAATCAACACCATGGTTCATTGGTACGTGGCCCATGTGCTCCACACCACCAATCAGGCAGATTTCAGCATCACCAACCATGATAGAGCGAGTTGCATCATGCAAAGCTTGCATAGATGAACCACATAAACGGTTGACTGTTACAGCACCAATCTCAATCGGTAGACCAGCAAGCAAGGCAGCGTTACGTGCAACGTTGAAGCCTTGCTCTAGTGTTTGTTGTACACAACCCCAGTAAATATCTTCAATTTCGACAGGGTTTACTTCTGGGTTGCGCTCTAAAATGCCTTTCATCAAATGTGCAGACAGATCTTCAGCACGAGTGTGACGGAAAGCTCCACCTTTGGAACGTCCCATTGGGGTGCGAAGGCAATCAACAACAACTACATTTTTCATTTTGCTATTCCTTTTCCAAATGTGGGTTACAGAGAACTGGCTTGTTGGCTGTCGTAAAAGCTTTCGCCCTTCGCTGCCATATCAAGCAATAGCTGAGGAACTTGGTACATTGCACCTAAGTCTTGGTAGCCTTTCGCCATTTCAACGAAGTTACCAATGCCCACACTGTCTAAGTAGCGGAATACGCCGCCTCTAAATGGAGGGAAGCCTAAACCGTAAACCAGTGCCATATCCGCTTCTTGCGGTGTCGCGATAATGCCTTCTTCTAGACAAAGCACCACTTCGTTGATCATTGGAATCATCACGCGCTGGATAATTGTTTGGTCATCAAAATCTTGTGGTGCTTGACATACGTCAGCCAAGATAGGAAGAATGTCTTCAGAGAAGGTCTTCTTCGGACGACCACGCTTGTCTACGCTGTATGTGTAGAAACCGCTACCGTTTTTCTGACCGTATTTTTCAGCGACGTAAAGTGCGTCAATTGCATCACGACCTTCTTTACCCATACGCTCTGGGAAACCTTGCGCCATTACTGCTTGTGCATGATGTGCTGTGTCTAAACCTACAACGTCTAGCAAGTAAGCAGGGCCCATTGGCCAACCGAACTTACGTTCCATGACTTTATCGATCTTCGTGAAGTCAGCACCGTCGCGTAGCAACATGCTGAAACCGCCAAAGTAAGGGAAAAGTACACGGTTAACGAAGAAGCCTGGGCAGTCGTTAACAACGATAGGGGATTTGCCCATCTTCGCTGCGTAAGCGACTACGCGATTAATGGTTTCTTCTGAAGTATGCTCGCCACGGATGATCTCAACCAAAGGCATGCGGTGTACTGGGTTAAAGAAGTGCATGCCACAGAAGTTTTCTGGGCGTTTTAGAGATTTTGCTAGCAGGTTGATCGGAATCGTTGAGGTGTTTGATGTAAGAACTGTGTCTTCACCCACGAGACCTTCCACTTCACTCAGTACTGCTGCTTTTACTTTAGGGTTTTCTACAACTGCTTCCACAATCACATCTGACTGTTCAACACCTGCGTAATGTAAGCTTGGGGTAATAGAAGACAGAATACCTGCCATCTTGAATCCATCTAGGCGACCGCGTGATAAGCGTTTATTCAACAGCTTAGATGCTTCGTTCATACCGAGATCTAGAGACGCCTGTGCGATGTCTTTCATCATCACTGGCACGCCTTTCAATGCTGACTGGTAAGCAATACCGCCACCCATGATGCCAGCACCAAGTACCGCTGCTCGTTCAGTCGCTTTGTTTGCAGACTTACCAGCTTGTTTCGCTAGGCCTTTGATGTATTGGTCATTAAGGAATAAGCCGACCAATGCTTTCGCTTCTTCAGATTTCGCTAGCTTAACGAAGTGTTTACGCTCGATGTCTAGTGCTGCATCGCGATCGCTACGTGCTGCTTCTTCGATAGCGATAACCGAGGTGATAGGTGCTGGGTAATGAGGCCCTGCTTTTTGAGCCACTAAGCCTTTCGCCATGGTAAAGCTCATCATCGCTTCTAGTTTGCTTAATGAAAGCGCTGATGTTTTTTGTTTACGACGTAGCTGCCAATCGAGTTTTTCATTGGCTGCTAGAGAAACAGTGTTAATCGCTGATTCTAATAGTTGGTCTGTTTCAACAATCGCATCTAACAAGCCAACTTTAAGTGCTTCATCTGCACGGCATGCTTTGCCTTGCGTGATAATTTCCATTGCACTGTCAGCACCGATAACACGTGGCAGACGCACACAACCACCAAAGCCAGGCATGATGCCAAGTTTGGTTTCTGGTAGGCCTATGCTGGTGGTCTTGTCACCGATACGGAAATCGGTAGCGAGTACACATTCACAGCCGCCGCCAAGGGCATGGCCACGCATCATTGAAAGAGTTGGGACAGGAAGGTCTTCGAGCTTGCTGAAGATTGAATTAGCGAATCTTAACCATTCATCAAGTTCTGCTTCTGGCTTAGCAAATAGGCCAAGAAATTCAGTGATGTCTGCGCCTACAATGAACGCGTCTTTGTTTGAAGTTAAGATTAAACCACGTAATCCTGCGTGAGCATTAAGAGCATCTAACGCTTTATCTAGTGATTCTAAAGTAGCAAGGTCGAGTTTGTTTACAGAGGCTGGTGCACAGAAGCTTAATTCCGCAATACCATCTTGTAATTCCTTTACCTGTAGGGTGTTAGCTTGGTAAATCATTGTCTATCTCCATGACATACAATCCACGATTGTTTGAGAGAATCTTGTTATCTTTCTATTATTGTAGAATACCTGGTAAGACCAGTTATCTTAGTCTGTACCTCTGCTTGATTAATTTCAATACATTTTTTAAACAATTGTTTAACATTGTGCGATGGCACAGATCCTCTAACCCTTATTATTCACGCGTGATACACTTCGTCGCTCTTATTAACTAAGTTAACGATATGAATGAACAGCCTTATTTAATACCTTCTGCGTCGGCTCTGTTTGAAGAAGAGATAAAAAAGAGCGTCTTTATTACGCATCTTGCTCATACTCCAAGTGTTGAAGCTGCAAAACAGTTCGTAGAACAGGTGAAAAAAGAGCATTCTTCAGCACGACATAACTGTTGGGGTTTTGTTGCTGGTCGACCTGAAGACTCAATGCTTTGGGGTTTCAGTGATGATGGTGAACCCTCGGGTACAGCGGGTAAGCCTATCTTGGCGCAACTATCGGGCTCTGGTGTCGGTGAATTAACGGCTGTTGTGACGCGCTACTCTGGCGGAATTAAGCTTGGAACCGGCGGTTTGGTTAAGGCTTACGGCGGTGGCGTACAACAAGCTCTCAAGCTGCTTCAAACTATCGAGAAAAAAATAACCACAAAATTACGGCTAGAGTTAGACTATGGCTTTGTGCCGATCGCACAATCCATCATGGCTCAGCATCAGGCTGTTGAGGTCCAAGCGGATTATGGTGTTCAAGTTGAGCTTATTATTGAAATAGAGCTCCTTCAGGTAGATTCGTTTACCCAAACCATGATCAATAAAAGCGGTGCTAAGGCACTGGTAACGAAAGTCAAAGACAACTAGGAAGTGTGAAGCATTTCGCTTCGTTCAATAGCTCATGCAATTTCGCTCAATTATTCGAATCGTCGGATTATTATTAGCACTTTTTAGTGTATCAATGCTTGCTCCTGCGCTCGTCGCACTGATCTATCGAGATGGTGCGGGTGTGCCATTTGTGACGACCTTCTTCGTTCTCTTATTCTGTGGAGCAACTTGCTGGTTTCCAAACCGACGTTATAAGCATGAATTGAAAGCGCGTGATGGCTTTTTGATTGTTGTTCTGTTTTGGACGGTAATCGGTAGTGCGGGTGCGCTGCCGTTTTTGATCGCCGATAACCCCAATGTGTCGGTAACCGATGCTTTCTTCGAATCCTTCTCTGCATTAACTACGACAGGTGCGACCGTAATTGTCGGCCTCGATGATCTGCCTAAGGCGATTCTTTTTTATCGTCAGTTCCTACAATGGTTTGGTGGTATGGGTATCATCGTATTAGCGGTAGCTATCCTCCCTGTTCTGGGTATCGGTGGTATGCAGTTATATCGTGCTGAAATCCCGGGTCCAGTAAAAGATAGCAAGATGACTCCGCGTATTGCTGAAACGGCAAAAGCGCTTTGGTACATCTACCTGAGCTTAACCATTGCTTGTGCAGTGGCGTTTTGGCTTGCTGGGATGAGCTTCTTTGATGCCATCAGTCATAGCTTCTCTACTATTGCGATTGGTGGCTTCTCGACTCACGATGCGAGCATGGGGTATTTCAATAGCCCTGCGATCAACATGATTACAGTTGTGTTCCTTCTTATATCCGCATGTAACTATTCGCTTCACTTTGCTGCATTTGCTTCAGGTGGTGTGCATCCTAAGTATTATTGGAAAGATCCTGAGTTCCGCGCCTTTATCTTTATTCAGGCAGTACTGTTCTTGGTTTGTTTCTTATTACTGCTCAATCATCACTCTTATGATTCGTACTACGATGCTTTCGACCAAGCCTTGTTCCAAACCGTGTCTATCTCTACGACCGCGGGTTTTACAACGACGGGTTTCTCAGAGTGGCCATTGTTCTTACCCGTACTGCTTTTGTTCTCTTCTTTTATAGGGGGATGTGCAGGTTCTACGGGTGGTGGTATGAAAGTGATTCGAATCTTACTACTTACTCTGCAAGGTGCTCGTGAAATGAAGCGTCTTGTTCACCCACGGGCTGTCTATACCATCAAGGTTGGCGGTTCTGCACTACCACAACGTGTTGTAGATGCGGTCTGGGGCTTCTTCTCTGCATACGCATTAGTGTTTGTGGTTTGTATGCTGGCTCTTATTGCAACTGGTATGGACGAGTTGAGTGCTTTCTCTGCGGTAGCGGCGACATTAAATAACCTTGGCCCGGGCCTTGGTGAAGTCGCGGTGCACTTTGGCGATGTGAACGACAAAGCAAAATGGGTACTTATCGTATCTATGCTGTTTGGCCGATTAGAAATCTTCACCTTATTAATCTTATTGACCCCTACGTTTTGGCGTAGCTAAGGACAACATTGTGGCAAAAGTTCTATTTTTGTATTCAAGCCGTGAAGGGCAGACCAAGAAAATCTTGAACTATATAAAAGAAGAAATGAGTGAGTTCGAATGTGAGCTTCAAGATCTGCACACTATTGGCAAGGTGGACTTTGCTCAGTACGACAGAGTGTTGATTGGCGCATCGATTCGTTATGGCCACCTTAATAAGAAGCTATATCAATTTATTGATGCCAACCTTACTCAGTTGCAATCAAGCAAGGTTGCGTTCTTCTGTGTTAACTTAACGGCGCGTAAAGAAGACCAAGGCAAAGATACACCAGAAGGCAGTGCGTATATTAAGAAGTTCCTTACCAAGTCTCCATGGCAGCCGACTTTAATCGGTGTATTTGCAGGTGCCCTCTATTACCCACGTTATAACTGGTTCGATAGAACCATGATCCGCTTTATTATGAATATGACAGGTGGTGAAACGGATACAACGAAGGAAGTTGAGTACACAAACTGGGAAAAAGTCTCTTTGTTCACTGAAAAACTGAAGAATATGTAAGATAAAAGCCTACTTTTGAGGCGTTTTGAGTTCTTTTTAATCGAACGAATAAAAAAACGAAAAAAACTTAAAAAAGGGCTTGCCAGTGTG
>NZ_JBFRVD010000035.1:0-7292 GCF_041474985.1 Vibrio sp. 10N.222.49.C9
CTGATTTGATCAACAACGCCCTTGAGCTTTTCTTCCAACGCTTGGATACACAGCTTGATGGCGATAGGCGTATTAGAAGCAAATGGATTTAGCGCATAAACCGTGTTAGTCGGTAGTTGGAAGCTTGGCATTATGTCGACAACATCATTGGATAACTGAGAGAGGTAGAAATCTGGAATCACACCGATACCAACACCTGATTTAATCAGTGCAAGGCAACTGTGGAACGAATTGGTGACGCAACTAGCTTGCTGTTGGTAGACAAAGTCCTGCTCAGTTTGAGAACTAAAATGATGAGTCACCTGCTTTCCCTGCCAAGAGTTTGCAATGTAAGGAATCGATTCAAGCTCACGTTCACGCATGCTTTCAACGCCACATAACACATCTTTAAACTCACCTAAACGCTTTTGCTTTAAGTTACTGTCACGAGAACTGCCCACTCGTACCGCGAGATCAATATCGTGCTCCATGAAGTCTAAATGCTGATCGTCGCTTATCAGTTCTGGCTTTAACTTCGGATATTGTTTCATCAGATCGGCAATAACAGGCGCTACCAATAAATCCATCAAGGCATTCGGAGCTGTGATACGAATCCGGCCTTGTGGCTCTTCTAGCTCGGCTTTTGCCATATCCCAAGCCGATTCAGCGATCACATTGATGTCTTTGCAACTCAAATAAAAGCGCTCACCCATGCTTGTCAAAGTTTGTCTTCGTGTTGTGCGTTTAAGGAGAGAGGCGCCTAACTCTTGTTCTAGAATTTTGAGATGTTGACTGACGACAGATTTAGACAACTCTAACTTTTCAGCCGCAGCCGAGACTGAACCCTGATCTACGATATGAGCGAAAATCGACATCTGCTTTAGCTTACTCATTTTATTGTTCTCTTTTTACAAACAGTATTTTCCATTATCTCTGTTTTTAAAATCAATTTCCAAGACTAAACTCAATTCAACTTATCGAAATACCAAATAAAAAAGACAGTGCTCGAAACAAGACTGTTATGGAGAAAGACAATGTTAGACAACCAAATTTTAGAAGCATGTAAGCAAGGCATTAACGCGTGGCAAAAGGCTTTCAACAACCAAGATGCGAAAGGTTGTGCCGATCAATATACTAAAAGCTGTGTAATGGAAGCGCGTCCATTTGGTACTTTTGAAGGTCATGAAGCGATTCAAGCATTTTGGCAAAACATCATCGACCAAGGTTTCAAAGACGTTGATTACACCGATGTAAAATGGGAAGAGCACCCAGACGGCGGTTACATTCTTACCGCGAGTTGGACAATGAACAAAGCGTTTGGCGTTGTACATCATGAACACTGGGCACTTGAAGCCGATGGCTGCGCTCGCTTAGTCAGCGACAACTTCGAAGTTCAAGGCGAACGCTAGAGCTGTAATTAACAGCTAGAAGCTCAAAAATAGAAACAGAAAACAAAAAGCCAGCAATCCAAATGGACTGCTGGCTTTATAATGTTCACTCTTGTCGCCCTTTCACTTGGTTTGAAGGTGATTGAGTGACTCTACACAATCACTCAACACGCTCATCATTTCAAATCAAAGTGTCTGGTAAGACAGAACAAATACAAGTCAAAGTTACAGTGCTGCTTTCTTCGCTTCTGCAATCCAACCATCGAACGTGCTTTGGTTCGCTTTGATCCAACCGTTTACGTGCGCTTCGATATCCGCAGAGCTGTTCTTACCTTTACTCATCATCATGTTCTGAGCGCTTACATCATTGATGTTAAGTTTGATGATTTCAAAAAGCTTCGCTGCTGATGGGTTGTTCTTAGCAAACTCTTTATTCGCAATAATGCGCATTGAGTTCATTTCGAAGCCGTAGTTTTTGCCGTTAGATAGCGTCGTATCAACGTTCGAACGCTCGCCAGGAAGTGCTGAGAAAGGTACTTCTAACCAAACCACATCTTCGTTAGGCACCAGTACGCCACTTACCCAGTAAGGTGTCCATGTGTAGTAAAGGATTGATTCACCCTTTTGGTAACGAGAAATCGTGTCTGCGATGATTGCAGCGTAGTTACCTTGGTTGTGAGTCACCGTATCGTCCAGTTTGAACGCTGAAAGTTGATGTTCAATCACCATCTCACAACCCCAACCTGGGTTACAGCCTGTTAGGTCTGCTTTGCCATCACCGTCCGCATCAAACAGCTTCGCGATTTTTGGATCAGTTAATTGACCAATGTTGGTGATGTTGTACTTTTCAGCCGTTTTCTTATCAATTAGGTAACCTTGAGCAGCGCCGCTTACATATTGGCCTTCACGGTAGAATTTCTCATCACCACCTGCCATTGTGTATTTATCAGCATGAAGCGGGAACCAACCTACCGTTAGGAACGTTGCGTCACCCTTTGCAATCGAGGTGTAGCCTACGTTGTAGTCCACTTCTTGAGTTGATTTCACGTCATAACCCAGTTCTTCTAGAGCACGGTTAACGATCAATGTTTGGAATGTCTCTTCCGCTACAGACGATTGAACAGGCTGAACTGATACGCCATCACCCGGTAGGCTTGCTGCCCACACGTTAGTCGATACCGCTAATGTAGAAACGATGCTTACTGCGAGTTTACTCTTCCATGAATTATTCATTGGTGTTTTTCCTTAATTGAAGTTCTGATTTGTTACCGCGATTAAGTACATTCAGTACAAGGGAAACAGGTCCCATGCGATACCAGCGTAATTTTGTATTACCAGCATTGACACCCAGTACTTGGGTGATTCTGTCTAATAAGATGGCTAAGATAACGATGCCTAAACCACCAACAGCGGCCAGTCCCATATCTAAACGGCCAATACCTCTCAGTACCATTTGACCTAAACCACCTACCGCAATCATTGATGCGATAACCACCATCGATAACGACAACATCAGTGTTTGGTTCACGCCCGCCATGATAGTTGGTAATGCAAGTGGCAGTTGAATTCGGTAAAGCATCTGCTTTTTGCTTGCACCGAATGAGTGACCCGCTTCGATCAATTCTTCCGGAACTTGCTGAATACCCAAAATGGTCAAACGAACAACAGGAGGAAGTGCGAATATGATGGTCACCACGACACCCGGAACGTTACCGATACCAAACAACATGACGATCGGTACTAAATAAACGAAGGCTGGTGTGGTTTGCATAGCATCCAAAATTGGGCGCACGAATTTAGCCGCCGTGTTACTTCGAGCGAGCCATATCCCCATGGGTAAGCCAATCAATAGGCAGAAGAATACGGATGTCATGACCAGTGACAATGTGGTCATTGCTTCAGACCAAGCGCCAATCAAGCCAATGAAAGTCAAAGATACGGCCGTTGCAACGCCAATTTACATTAGAGTAATTAATAGGCTGAATGAACCAACAAAAGCCATAATTAGTTCGTGCACAAACAATTCGAATACGAACTATTTATTAAGCTTTCATGATGTTTCCGAGGCGAAAGTTCGCTCGATAAAAAATATAAGATCAACTCTCAATCTCTACCTAAAAACCAAAGGTCAACCGGCTAAAGTCAGCGAGTTGAAATCAACCTTTTCAACCAAGAATTTTAATACGTCACACCAACTGTGATACTTGCTGCAAACTGCCAATTGGTGATTATCTAAGCTGAACTTCAACTTGTAGAGTGCTCATTGCTGAGCCATTCTTTATAAAAGAAATAAGCATTTTCCCGTGACGAAATAGAGAAAAAGACAAGGAATTCGAATGATAAAAATGTTGGTGTGTGACTTTGACGGTACGCTTGATGGAGGCTCATCTCACGGTGTTAACCAGCTATTTGATTACCTCACAGAACAACCTGATATTCGCTTTATCATCGCAACAGGAAGAACGTTACCCTCTATTCAAGACGGCTTAGCATCAAACAACTACCCGGAACCACACAGTATTATCAGCGATGTTGGCACCAGGATTCATCATAACCATTCTCAAAAGCCCTACCATATATGGCACCAACAACTCGAGGCTTCATGGAATAAGTCAAAAGTAGAGTCCGCACTCGCACCACTCGACTTTATGGGCGAGCGTATAGAGAATCATCAAGGTGATTACAAGATGACGTTTGAAGGTAAGCTGTCTGAGCCACAACATGCATTGATCGAATCTCACTTACAGTCACACGGCTTAGATGTCCACCTAACGTATTCACACGACTGGTATCTAGACATCACACCAAAGGGAGTCAACAAAGCAACCGCTATCCACCATCTTTTGAAGCAACACGACTTGAGCATTGACCAGGTTTGCGTTGCCGGTGATTCAGCTAACGACACCTCAATGTTGACAATAGAAGGCGTTAACTCGATTTTGGTGGCAAACCATTACCCAGAGGTTGCTCACCTATCGGATAGAGACAACGTATACACGAGTAGAGCAACACATGCTGAGGGTGTCTTAGAAGGCCTTAAATACTGGCAAGGGCGTGCGTCGAGTATCCGATAAACGCCAGTTCGCCATTAACAACAGATTAGAATCAAACAGGCTTCTAGCCCTACTTCCAGCCTGGGAGCCAATTTTGATTATCAGTAAGCTCTCGCCAATTGATGTTTTCTTCTCGTTTAGTCATTACTGCCTCTATCATGCAGCGCACTACTTCCCCTTCATCAAATTCAACTTCTGTGACCATAAAGTGCTTTTCTTTCTTCAAAGGGCTAACGGCCGTCCATTTACTGCGAAGTAGTTTCTTTGGATTGATTCGATTCATTGGTTCTGTCCTGTCTTAGTTTTTTAATACTTTATCTATAATCCTCAAAGAGTTAAAAAGATCACTTCAAGTTTAAAAAGCCCACGATTCAAACCCAGGTAAGTCATAACTAAAATCAATAAAACAAATCGTAAACTCGATACAATAGTTGTCACCAGAACAGAAACCTACTTCCCATGAGCCAAACAGAATTCCAACAAAAAATAGCGAGTTTCACCTCGATTGAACAAGCGCTTGATTACTTCGAAATTGGGTTTGATAGCAGGTTCATCGACCAAAATAGAGTCGAGCTTATGAAACGCTTTAATGGTTATCTGATCCTGTCAAAACCCGATGATTGGTTCTCAGGAAGAAGAGCGCTGAAAAACGCTTATTGTAAGGTGCAACGTAGCAAGTTAGATCGCCACACACGTTCTGCCTGTCGCGGGTGTACGACTTGCCAGCGCCGATAGATTGGAAGTAATTGTTCAAAATAGACAACTAAAAAGTAGATAGTTGAAATAACATCTCATTACGATTTAGTTAGTGGTTTGCTCGAAAAAAAGTGTGCTAGTCTTACGGCAACTCAACTACGAGATAAAAACTACAATGAAAATTTTCAGCAATTTCGAAAGCGGCAACATTCACGTCGTTTCAGCAGATTCACCACAAAACATTCAACTGACTATCCCAGCAGACAACCAGACTGAAATCTCTCAGTGGTTTCACTTCCGTTTAGAAAGTGAAGCTCAACAATCTCACCACTTTGAAATCGGTCAATTGGCAACATCTGCCTACCCTGAAGGCTGGAAAGATTACGATGTAGTTGCATCGTATGACCGTGAAGAGTGGTTCCGTATCCCATCTCAGTTCGATGGCGATACATTAAGCTTCGATATCATCCCTGAACACGATTCAATGTACTTCGCGTACTTCGCGCCGTACTCATACGATCGTCACCAAGATCTTCTGCACAATGCTCAAACGCACCCTGCTTGTAAGCTTGAAACTCTAGGTCAGACGCTAGACAACAACGACATCACTTTGCTAACCATCGGCGAGCCAAGTGAAGAGAAGAAAAACATCTGGGTTATTGGTCGCCAACACCCTGGCGAGACGATGGCTGAATGGCTGATCGAAGGCCTGCTACAACGCCTACTTGATGAAACAGATACGGTTGGTCGCTCTCTTCTAGACAGCGTTGTGTTCAGAGTTGTACCAAACATGAATCCAGATGGCAGCATCCGCGGTCACCTGCGTACTAACGCGATTGGCGTAAACCTGAACCGCGAATGGCAATCACCTTCTATGGAACGCAGCCCAGAGGTATTCCTTGTTCGCGAGCGTATGCTGGAAACGGGCGTTGACCTGTGTCTAGATATTCACGGCGACGAAGCGATTCCATATAACTTTGTAGCAGGTAGCGAAGGCACACCTTCTTACAACGAGCGCATCGCGAAGCTAGAGAGCCACTTCAAGCAAGCACTGCTCACTATCACGCCAGAGTTCCAAGATGAATTTGGTTACGATAAAGACGAACCAGGCAAAGCAAACATGACAGTTGGCACAAACTGGATTGGTGAGCAATTCAAGTGTTTGGCTTACACCGTCGAGATGCCATTTAAAGATCACATCAGTCACGCTGACGAACTTTACGGCTGGTCTCCAGAACGAAGTGTCGCGTTTGGTCACGATATGCTAGCCGCAGTTTGGGCTACAGTAGACGAGCTATAAGGCGAACTAAGCTCATTAGCTTTACCTGTATCGCCTTTGGTTTATAAGAATCTGGGCTATAGATAGAACAAAGCCCAGCACTTGTGAAAGTGCTGGGCTTTTTAATATCGGCTTGGATGAGTGAATCTAACTTTAAAAGCTTTCTATGCCACTCTGAGGCTAGCAAAAAACACTGGGTATCTTTGCCTAATGTGGCGTTGTTCAGACACCATATCTTTGAAGCTCGGACCTTGTGATAACTGAACGATCACTTCGTCACCTTCTTGTCGCAATACAGCACCGCTAATATCGATACTGTTGTTGTCATGCAACCTCAAGGTGCCGGCCATTGAAAAGCCACGATAAACCGGAATGATGTTACGCATCATCAGGCGTACACCCTTTTCAGAAACTTCGCTGACATGAAAAAGCTCATCCTTAATTCGCATCACCGGACGAGCCTTTTGAGGGTACTTTAAGCGGTAATATTTGCGTTTCTGGGTGAATGAATCTTCACGCATTGGTGACTCCCTGTCTCTGTTATTTCGGTCAAGCAATAGGCTGTAGCTTCAATTGGTCTCAAATAAACACATTCACCAAATTGATAGCTAATAATTATATCGACTTCCCGAGCTAATGCTTTAGAGATTTATACAGAGAAACACTGATTGCTTAGCATTCAGTAAAAAATGAGAACTGAATCGGAAATGAAAACTAAGATGGAAACGAGAACTAAGCCGGAAATGAACTGAACCAATAGCTAAAAACCCAATTCTTCGCATCGCACCCTAAAGCTGAAACAATGCCAACTGAATGCTGAAGCCCACGAATAGAATCCCACACACAATGTTCATCATTTGCGAGGTGCGCTTTTGAACTAACAAATAAGGATTAAGG
>NZ_JBFRVD010000036.1:0-120329 GCF_041474985.1 Vibrio sp. 10N.222.49.C9
ATTTTCCGGATTGGTATTAAGTGACGAAATGGTTGAGGGGTTAGCAATTGGCGCTTCAGTAGCTCATAACGGTTGTTGCTTAACGGTAACGGAAATTTCAGGTAACCAGATTGCTTTTGATTTAATGCAAGCGACATTGCGATTGACGAACTTAGGCCAACTGAATGTTGGTGACAAAGTGAATGTTGAGCGTGCAGCAAAGTTTGGTGACGAAATTGGCGGGCATAGCATGTCTGGCCACATTACTCTGATGGCTAACCTAGTCGATGTGATTAAAACAGAAAACAACCGTACACTTTGGTTCGAACTACCAGAAGAATCGATGAAGTACGTATTGAGTAAGGGTTACATTGGTGTTGATGGTTGTTCATTGACGATTGGTGAAGTGGAAGAGAACCGTTTCTCTGTTCACCTGATCCCAGAAACTCTGAATCGTACTCTGTTTGGCGGCCGTGAAGTAGGCGACCAAGTGAACATTGAGTTCGATCCACAAACGCAGGCAATTGTTGATACTGTCGAGCGTGTATTAGCGAACCAGAAATAGCCACTAAGCGCATTGAATCGGTGGCAATAAAATCACACCGATGACCAAATTAAAAAAGAGCACGTGAGGTGCTCTTTTTTGATCATGGTTTAAACGAGAAACTGATTGTCAGAATACTTGTTCATCATCGGCATCAATCGAAAGGTTGATTCTGTCTCTTACTTCGTCAACCTGCATATCCAAATGAATGGCATTGCAACACGCTGGACAATCATCATAGAAGTCTTGGCTACCATTAGATGCATCAAGCGTGATGTTAATACCGTGCCCACAATGCGGACAGGAGACATGTTTCTCTGTGTATTTATGCATGGCAAATTCTCCTCACTGTAACTGATACCAATCGTATTCGGTTATAAACAGCTGTAATTGGTATTAAACGGCCTGTATCTTCTGAATGCATGCTTCAGTGTGTACTAAATATTCGCCGCCAAATTGATTGCAGTGGTTAAGAAGATGGTACAAGTTGTAAATGTCTTTCCGATCAGTATAGCCAACGTCGAGTGGATTGACGCTCTGGTAACCTTCATAAAACTCTTTAGGGAAACCTTCAAACAATTCCGTTAATGCCAAATCGCATTCATGGTCCCCCCAGTAACAAGCCGGGTCGTAACAGATTGGCCCAAAGGCTGAATTTGCTACATTGCCATTCCAAAGATCCCCATGAAGCAAAGAAGGGCGAGGGTTGTGGCCAGCAAGACGCATATTCACCACATCAACGATGTCATCGATATCACCAAACTCGATGCCTTTCTCTTTGAGCAGTTGCAGTTGGAAACCAATGCGTTGCTCAGAGAAAAAGCGACCCCATTTCTTATGCCAAGGGTTGGGTTGAAGTGTGCTGCCGATATAGTTGTCTTGGTCGCAACCAAACTCTTTTTGCTCGCCCCATTGATGAAGCCGCGCAAGCTGAACGCCGAAATCGAAGCTATTGTTGCCCGTCTCGAGCGGTTTGGTCGGCAAGTAATTCAGAATAATGAACGAGCACTCTTTGGTTTTGCCAATAAGCACCAACTCAGGAACGTAAACAGTGGAGGTTTCTCTTAACAAGCGTAAGTTCTCAGCTTCAATTTCAAACTTAGGTAAAAATTCTCGCTGATTCACTTTCACAAAGTAACGCTCATTACCATCGCTGATCATATAGCAATCGTTAATGTCGCCACCAGAAACCTTGGTACGTTCAGTAATCTGAAAGTTAAATAGAAGAGTATCTGAAAGTTGTTGAGAAATGGCCTGCCACATAGGAAATCCTCAAAGACTGAAAGTTAAAAAGATTGAAGGTTAGAAATACTGTTTGTTTAATAGCAATAGTTTAGGATAAATCTGAACAATTTATAGACGCACTCGTCAATGTTCTTAGCTCTTCTTCATCTTACGTAGAATCAATTGGCCGAATTGTGAACTCGAACTGATTCAAGCTCTTTGAAATACAAACATAAATTGAAAACCTGACGTGATGAAATAGTTTGGAACTGGTCTCACAATCGAAACGGTTTTGAACGCCACAAACTGGAAAAGAGGTTTGAGCTTGTTATTGTCTAGCGACTAAATCAAATGAGCTTTTAGAGTAAGTTGAAAGGGCTTTGTTAACTGGCGCAATACTTTGCTTCAAAGTTTGTCTTACACTTCTTTAGCGTGAATTTACTTATGTCGTAAGTAGGCAGGTATACCACATAAAGCTATATCGATTTAATTTTAAGCTGAAATACTAACTAGGATCATTTAAATGTAGTTTTGGGCAATAAAGTGATGACAAATAGCTTCATTTACATAGTATTAGGCAAGTACGTATTAATCTGCTCTAGAGCTTAAAACGGAGAATTATTGTGGTTGTAGAAACCGATGGCTATTTGGCTTTAATCGAGCACCTATCATTCAACCTTGATGTGTTTACCAATAGTAATGGTGATACTGGAAACGAAAGTGTCGAAGACATTGTTACCGACATGATTTCAACAAACATCATGGCTATTTTCGAGCAAAACCCAGAGTTGCATTCGAGCGTTCGTTTTCAACTTTTGAAAGAAGCAGATGCCGTAGTAGCGGATCTTGGTGAAGTATTAGCGGGTGTGTGGGCTAAGAAAGCGACTAACGAACAAATTGTATTCCTCGATGAGTACATCGCGTTAGTGAAGAACCTGTTTGATACTGCTGTTGCTAAATACGATTAACGGTTTGTTTGCTCATTTATCGTCGTAATTAATCAGCATAATAACAACGGGCGTTTAAGTCGTATCTTTCTAGAGTTACCTCGCTCAGCGGTTTATCTTTCGAACCGCTATAAACGCCTAAAGTGCCAAAACTTGGATGCCCAGTAAGGGTTATCTAACCTAGAAATAATGACACCTTTCGATGTCGAGGCATGTAGAAATTGGTTGTTTCCTAAATAAACGCCTACATGTCGCACCGTCATCGAAGTCTTGAAAAACACCAAGTCACCGCTTGTTGCCTGCCCATACGCAATTTCTTTTCCCTTTTTACTCTGGTCTTTTGTGGTTCTTGGTAGAGCTTGTTGAGTCGCATTTTGCACGGCGATTTGAACAAAAGCAGAGCAATCTATACCTCGAAATGAGGTCCCACCGAAATGGTATGGCACGCCTTTCCACTGTTCATACACGCTCATATAAGCGTTTGTAGTCAATTGTTCTGACTTTGATAGGGGTTTCTGTGCGGTTTGACTAAGCTGAGAAGGCGAAGGTGACGAGCTACAAGCAGCCAATGTTGCTAAAGTTATTGTAACTACAGCCATTTTTCTGATTTTCATATGTAACTCTTCTGACAAAAAACTGAAATAAAAACGTCATCAAGGACTTCTAGTATACGACCTAACTTAAGGATATCTCTTTTCGTAGTCAAACTGGATTTCACATGCCCGACACAAATTTATCAATAAAACCCTCACGTTATACATTCTCGCTCATTCAAACCGTCACTGCTGTATTTATTTCCATTCTTTTACTTGTTACTTTTTTATCAATGGTTAGCATTCGGGGCGTTGAACGGGTCGGGGGACATTTTGATGCACTCTCGGAACAAGCATTACCCCTTGCTCTACATAACGCCGAATTAACGCAAAGCGTATTAGAACAAGTAAAACTTCTCACTTACAGCACCCAATCAACCGACTTAGATACACTGAATGCCACAAGGGGCTCAATTGACCAACTCGCGACAGAGAGCAATACCACGCTAGAGGAACTTCTTTTTATTTCCCAATCTTTTCCTGATGCGATCTCTTTAGAGCAACAACAAATCCTTGTCGATGACATGGCGCAACTGCAAGCTATGACCAACACGGTACTGCTGGCGCAGATTGAGATTCAAAGTAAGCAAAATCTGATCGACAGTAAAATGGGCGAGTTCCGTTATGGCGTTGGATCTATCGGACCAGAAATGAATCGAATCAGCTCATTCTTGGTTGAAGACAACCCAGAAGCGAGCGATGCAGCGAACCGATTCACATCCAGTGCGTCTGCTATGGCGAACACCTTCTTGATGTTGATGATGCAACCTGACATTGATAAAGCACAAGACGAATACCGTCAATTGAGAAACCGAATCGCAGGCCTTAACTTGGCTTACAGCGATTTTGCCGATTGGCATCCAGACATCGTTGAGTTCGCGAGCTTGACGGCGCCTTACGAGATGGTGAAAGAAGGCTTTACCGAAGAAGGCGTGATCAAACAGATCCTCTTGAAACTCGAACTTGTTCAGCAGCAAGAGCAGAACTTAACGCAAGTTATCACCCTCGCGAATACAGTCATAAGCACATTGAATCAGTTGTCTTCTACCGCTTCCCATCTGATTGATGAAAGCGAACTGGTTGTAAATCAAACCATCACCAATATTGATCGTGTGTTGTTTATCAGCGGGCTGGTTATTGCCGTAATCATTGTGATTTCATGGTTCGTGTTACGCCGTTGGATGAATAAAGGGCTAAAAAACATTACTCAACAGTTGAGTTCACTTGCAGATCATGACTTCTCTAAACAGAGTGAATTGCTTGGGCCGCTAGAGCTTCAAGTTATCACTTCAAAACTCAATACGGTCGTTGATTCCACCGCGGACTCGGTTCGTTTAGTAACGCGTAACTGTGAGACGCTTTATCAAACGGCTGAAGTAAGCCATGACGCTGCAGAGCAAACCAATTCGAGCTTGAACGAACAGAACGAATCACTTCAGAATATGATCACCACCATTACTGAGCTGGAAGCATCGATTGGTGAGATTGCTCGTATTTCTAACGCATCGAACGACGATGCTCAAATAGCAGAAGATGAGTCAGTGAATGGCAGCCAAGTGGTTGGCCTTAACCAACAACGATTACAAGCGCTTGAGCACTCTCTTAGCATGAGTGAAGAGTCGATGGCTGACTTGGATGGTCGAGTGAAACAGATTCGTGAAATGGTCGACATGATCAGTGGTATCGCTGAAAACACCAACTTATTGGCACTGAACGCTGCGATAGAAGCGGCGCGAGCAGGTGAACAAGGTCGAGGTTTTGCGGTAGTTGCAGACGAAGTGCGTAAATTGGCGAGCGGCACATCCCAGCAAACCACCAATATTCGTAGCATGATGAACGAACTAGTAGCGGCAGCAGATCGCTCACGTGCTTCTGTAACGGAATCGAGAAGCGAGATGGCCAATGCACTGCAAACCAGTGGTGATGTAAGACAAGCCTTCGAGAAAATAGAATTTGCAGTAAGCCAGATCAAAGGGCGTGTTGAGCAAATCATGGTGGCTACCGAACAACAAGCACGTGCGACTGTCGATGTAACGCATTCTATCACTCGCGTGTCTGAGCAGGGCGAAAATACTAAGCTGCAACTTGAATCTATGATCGAGAGTTCAGAGCAAGTCGGAGAGATAGCAGGGCACCAACAAGCTATGCTTCATAAGTACGTATTGAAGTAAGTGTGTCAACGTCGTCCGGAAGTGGGAATTGCCGCTGAAAGGTGAGAAGCTACGCATATAAAAATGGTGCAATCTCTTATGAGTTTGCGCCATTTTTTATTATTTTCTTGAGGCGTTAGGTCTTGTCTTTCGAATGAGGGAAGGAAGCGAATGGTTGGCGTAACATCAAGTCGAGCCTTTGTTCTTTTCCGTCTCGTATTTCTGGTACACCGATGCTTACCTTATCGTGACCAAGCTTGGGTTGAGCACGATACGTTTTAAACCAGATATCCCAAACTGATAAGAAGAACCCAAAGTTAGAGTGGGTCTCTTTGACGATCACTGAATGGTGCACTCGATGCATATCTGGCGTGACAATCACTTTACGAAGCTGCTTGTCGAACCATAAAGGTAAACGACCGTTGCTGTGATTGAACATAGCACTCACATTAAGCACAACCTCGAATATCACAACCGCTAGTGCGGGCACACCCAATACGAAAATCAACGCGACTTTAATTAACATAGATAAAATCATCTCGATGGGGTGGAAGCGGGTACCAGTTGTGACATCGATATCTAAATCGGCATGATGGACGCGATGAAGTTTCCACAGGACAGGGATACGGTGGAAGACTAAATGTTGAGTGTAAATGGCAAGATCTAATAACACGACACAAAGGAACACGGTGATTTCAAAGGGTAGGCGAATGTTATTGAACAGACCCCATTGATTTTGTTCCGCAATCAGTGCCGCTTGAAATGCCGCAACAGGTATTAATGTCGCCAATAAAACACTGTTAAGCGCCATTAATGAGAAGTTATTTCCCCAACGAAACCATTTATTTTGAGTCAACGTTTTTCTTGGCGCACGATATTCCCACAACGCACACAAAACAAAAGCGCTAATAAAGAAAACAAGGCGAAGCAGTGATGGGTCTTGCATGGGAATTCCTTCTATCATTCTAGGGACACTGTAAGTACAATCGTGCCACTTTTCTAGATTTATCGTTATTGTCCATGAGAATCCACGCTTTTCACCGTTTATATCAACACCGTTTGTCTCTTTCTACCAAGCCGTTTAACGCGCGCGGGTGTAAAGTGGTTCGATGTGAGTTCTGTAAAATCAAACAAGATAGCTGTATCTGTGAACATCAACCAGACGTAAATACGAACGTCGCGACCATGTTGATCTTATCGGACAACGAAATACTCAAACCAAGTAATACCGGCCGTTTAATCCTTGATACCGTTAAAGACAGCTATGCCTACCTTTGGCACCGCACTGAACCGAATCAAGAGATGCTTGATGTGCTGAAAGACGATAAATATCAGCCAGTCGTGGTCTTTCCTGAAGATTATACCGATGACAAATCGCGTGTGGTTGCAGATCTTGCTGAAATGCGAGATTCGAACAAGACGTTGCTGCTGATCTTTATTGATGGTAGTTGGCGTGAAGCACGACGTATTTTCCGTCGTTCAGAGTATCTGCAAGACTTACCGGTGTTGTCGATCGAACCAGAATCGGTTTCGCAATACATGATGCGTAAGTCAGACAACGAACAACATCTCTCGACTGCAGAAGTAGCGAGCTTGGTTTTGAAACAGGCTGGTGAAGAGCAGGGCGCAAAGACTTTACAGCTGTGGTTTGAGACATTTCGTGAAAGCTACATGCTAAGTAAGACGCGTTATAAGTCCGATCCAACCAAACCAAGCCTGAACGCTTTCATAGAGCACACTAAAAATGAGACGTCACTCTAACCTTTAACCGCTTTGTGCTGACTTGTTGTTCAAACAGATTCGAACACGAGATAAGTTTGTTATCCATCACGGTTTGTAGGGGGAGTGTTATGGATAATGCGTCCTAGATGTTTAATTTGAAAAATTTATTTGCCCGAATTTAGGGAAAAATTGGAGAGATTTCATGTATTACGGCTTCGATGTTGGCGGCACAAAAATTGAATTTGGTGCGTTCAATGAAAAACTTGAGCGAGTAGCAACAGAACGCGTACCAACGCCTACTGAAGATTATCAACTGCTACTTGATACGATTGCCGGTTTGGTGAAGAAGTACGACAGTGAATTTTCTTGCGAAGGTAAAATTGGTCTTGGTCTTCCTGGTATGGAAGATGCTGACGACGGCACAATGCTGGTTGTTAACGTGCCAGCTTCAACGGGGAAACCACTACGTAAAGACCTAGAAGCACTTATTGGTCGTAGTGTGAAAATTGAAAATGATGCGAATTGCTTTGCGCTTTCAGAAGCGTGGGATGACGAGCTTAAAGACGAACCATCAGTAGCAGGCCTAATTCTAGGTACTGGTTTTGGTGGCGGGTTAGTTTACGAAGGCAAAGTGTTCTCTGGTCGTAACCACGTTGCTGGTGAACTGGGCCATATGCGTCTTCCTATTGATGCTTGGTTCCACCTTGGCGACAACGCACCGTTACTCGGTTGTGGTTGTGGCAAGAAAGGTTGTCTAGACAGCTACCTATCAGGTCGTGGCTTTGAATTGATTTACGAGCACTACTTCGGCGAGAAGAAGAAAGCAATCGAGATCATTCAAGCGTACAACGAAGGTGAAGCAAAAGCGGCTGAGCACGTTGATCGTTTCATGGAGCTATTGGCTATCTGTTTCGCGAACCTGTTTACCGGTCTTGATCCACACGTAGTTGCATTGGGTGGCGGTCTTTCAAACTTCGAACTTATCTACGAAGAGATGCCAAAGCGTATCCCTAAATACCTACTGTCTGTAGCGAAATGTCCAAAGATCATCAAAGCGAAGCATGGTGATTCAGGCGGCGTTCGTGGTGCTGCATTCCTTAACATTAAGTAATCGTGACTTAAGTTAAGCTAGCTAAGGTTAGATAGTTAAAAAATACAAATAAAAATGCCGCAATCTCGAAAGAGGTTGCGGCATTTTTTATTGTTCGGTGCTTTCGTTTCTTTAGCTGTTAGCTGTTAACTACAAACGAAAAGCTAGAAACGACATATCAAGAAAAGAGCCAAGAGGGCTTACTTCTTCTTTTTACCAACACCAAGATTGTCTTTTTGCTTCAACGTAAGCTTAGTAAAGCCAAGCTTGCGGAAGTAGTTGTCTTGGTAGTTGCGAACCGCTTTAGTATCAGAAATCAACTCAAGCTGTTGCTCAGTTTTTAGATACTCAGAGATATCGATGCCTTCAGCTGCAGCAACAGCTTCTTGGATCGTGCGGTGTTCTTGTTTTGAAAACAGTAACTCTTTGTCTTCGTCTTTGTAAGTGTACAGAATGGTACGAGCCATGGTGCTCTCCAATAGAATTATTACTTTGCGCGCACTCTACATAAAAAGCGTACGTGGCTCAAGGTAATGGTAAGAAATCTTAAGATTATCGTTCTAAACGTTTAGCGTAATTTAAGCTATTTGTCTTTTAGGAAACGAACAGGTTGTTTTTTCACGAAACGAAAAAAACAAAAGCCCCTTAACATTGAAAAATCTATATAGGGGCTTCGTTTATGTTTTGGCGAAGATCTTCCAAATCATTTAAAAAGCTGCTAAGTCAATTTAGGTGTTTGTTTTGAATCAAACGCGACCTTGCAGAGGAATGATCGTCACTGTCTCGCCAACTTTCACAGTATCAACTGCTGGAGAGATTTCGATTAAGCAGTTCGCTTCACTCATTGAACGCAGAATACCTGAACCTTGCTTGCCCGTTGTTTTCACTTCAAGCACGCCAGATTCATTCATCGAGAACACACCACGGCTAAATTCAGTACGGCCTTGGCGTGAGCGCAGTTGTTCAGTTGCTACAGCATTTGCTTTTACTGGTGTCCAGTTCGTTTGACCTTGAAGCTTGCGGATCGCAGGCTCAACAAAGTTAATGAACGACACCATCACAGCAACAGGGTTACCCGGTAAACCAAAGAACGGCTTGTTCTCAATCTTACCGTAAGCCAATGGGCGACCTGGACGCATGTTGATACGCCAGAAGTTGATTTCACCCAGTTTATCTAACGCAAGCTTGATGTAATCCGCATCACCAACAGACACACCACCAGAAGTCAAAACCATATCGGTTTCAAGCGACGCAGAATGCAGCACATCCATCATCTTCTGCTCATCATCTTCAATGATGCCGTAATCGACGATGTCACAGCCGAGCTTTTGAAGCATGCCGATAATAGTAAAACGATTTGAGTCATAGATAGAGTTTGGTTTTTGCTCGTGACCCGGCGCTTGAACTTCATCACCCGTAGAGAACACACCCACTTTCACTTTACGCAGAACAGGGCAGGTACCAAAACCTAACGACGCCATCATGCCCATTTCTGGCGCTTCAATGCGTGTGCCACGTGTAAAGACAGGTTGGCCGATTTCTAAATCTTCACCTGCCATACGGACATTTTGTCCAACCGAGATTTTAGCATCAGGGAAGCTAACTTTATCGCCATCTTGGACGGCTTGTTCACGCATCACGACAACATCAACGCCTTCTGGCATTGGTGCGCCGGTCATGATTTTAACGGCTTCACCTTGTTGCACGATTTGCTCGTAGCTGTGACCCGCCATGACTTCAGCAATGATGTTGTAACTGTCCAATTCTAGATCTTCACTACGAATTGCATAACCGTCCATTGCAGAGTTGGTATTCTGAGGAACGTTGATTGGCGAAATCACATCTTCAGCCAGCACGCGGCCGTAGCCTTGCAGTAATTCAACACTCTCTGTGAGATCGAGTGCGTCAATGCTATCAACAATCTTTTGTTGGCCTTGAGTAACGGTTAAACCTGCAGGAGAGAACGAATCACAACAAACAGCTGGCGCTGCGTCTTTTGAAGATGAGCATGACACGGCTCTGTCTGTTGTAGAGACAAGGTCAAAGGACTGCGCGTAATCGATGATGAAATCACGAATCGCTTCTAAGTCGCTGATCGCCATTTGTGGCAGCTCTGATTCAACTTGGCTGTCTGCCGCGATAGCAATAATGTTGTTATCGTTTGGATATAACCAAGGTTTGCCCACTTCATCTCGGTGCAGTTCAATTTTAGGGAAGGCGATGTTCTTACAGCCTTCAACCAAAATCAGATCAAGCGTGTTGGTATCAAATCGAGTCAGCAGGTAATAAAAATCTGCTTCGGCTTCTGGTGTTTCTGTCATCATCACGTGACGATTACGAGAAGCAATCAACATTTGGTTCGCGCCCGCTTTACGTAAGCGGTAACTGTCTTTACCCGGCTTATCGACATCAAAATCGTGGTGAGCATGTTTTAACACGCCAACTTTTAAACCCGCATCAGTCAACAGAGGAAGCAGGGCTTCAAGTACGGTAGTTTTGCCTGTACCGCTATAAGCAGCAAAGCCCAATAAAGGAAGGTTAGGGCGTTGTTTAGAATCTTTCATTATTGAAGCGTTCCGAATTGGGTGAGTTCTTCTGGCGTGTTGAGATTAACAAAGCAGTTAGGAGAATCGCTGAAATCAACGTATTCGGTAACACACTCTTTGTATAGCAAGATGATTTTACGATCACCACGTTCCAAAAACGCTTCTAACTTTGGTAGAACACGTTTGTGGAATAGGGTGAATACAGGTTGCTTAAATTCGCCATCATGCGCGACAAGAATGTCGCTGTCTTCTTTAACTGCAGAACAAAAACGCTCAACAAGGTCGTCACTGATTTGTGGGCTGTCGCAAGGGACAAAGCCGACCCAGTCTGTACTCGCGTTTTTAAGGCCAGCATGAATGCCGCCCAATGGACCTGGATAGTCAGGGAAGGAATCGGAAACAACCGGAGCAAATGCTTGGTAACTGTCTAAGTTACGGTTGGCATTGATAGTGATGCTGACATCTTGCTGTGACAGCTTGTTTATAACGTATTGAATAAGCGGAGAACCGTTGAGCTCAACAAGTCCTTTATCTTTTCCGCCCATGCGGCTGGCCTGTCCGCCAGCCAAAATAACCCAACTAGTTTGCGTTGGAAGCAGCATAAATATTCTCTTGTGCTTTATCTTTCTGAATAACTTGCAGAAGCGGCGATTCGGTCAAAGTATTGTCTTTGATCCACCATTGCTTCTTACATAAGTCGGTTAACGCGTTAGTTTGGTGACTAGTGATGACTAAACTCGCGCCTCTTTGAAGAAGATCTTCGGCCATTATCACCAATCTTTCAATAGATTCTTTGTCTAAAGAGGCACTTGGTTCATCCATAAGCAAGATTGACGGCTTAAGAATCCAGGCTCGTGCCATTGCAACGCGTTGACGCTCACCACCAGACAACACAGAAATGTGTTCATCTGCCAAGGTTTCTAAACCTACCATTCTCAATGCATTAATTATTTGAGCTCGCTTATCTTTTTGGCTCTCTTTGTTAAAGCGAATGCCATAAGCGACATTTTGGTACACCGAACCATCAAAAAGATAGGGGGTTTGATGCAGGTAGATAATGTCTTTGAACTTGAGCCTAGGGAATAAGAGCTGCTGCCAGCTTTGTGTCGGAGACTGAATGCGGCCAGAGCTGGGCTGAATCAATCCAGACAATATTTTAAGTAGGGTCGTTTTACCCACACCATTATCTCCTTTGAGATAAATGGCATCGTTGGGGCCGATCGACAATTCGGGAATATGGAACAAAACACGCTCTTTGTAGCGCATTGAAATTTGCTGCGTTGTTATTTTTATACTCATGACAGCGTTCCTAAGTTCTTAAATAGCCTTTTCCTCTCACACTGGAAAGGAAAAAGTTAAGGGCTAATGCCAATGCTAATAACACCATACCGAGGGCGACGCCTTGAGCGAATGCGCCTTTGTGGCTTTCCATAGCGATAGCTGTTGGGATGTTTCTTGTCATCCCCATAATGTTGCCACCGACCATCATTGAACAACCAACCTCAGTGACGATACGAGAGAAGGCAGCGATAGTTGCAGCTAAAAGAGGGAAGCGCGTTTCCCAAATTAACGTACACGCCACACGAGTCGTTGATACGCCAAGCGTGCGCGCCGTTTCAACCGCTCGGCGGTCACTGGCCTGCAGAGCGCCGTGCATCATCGCGACTAGGATTGGGAAACAGATCAGCATCTGACCTAGAATCATCGCCTTTTGGGTGAACAGTAATTCCCAATCACCTAACGGGCCAGAGCGAGAGAGCATCATGTACATCAACAAACCGATAACCACGGTTGGGATAGCTTGCAGGGTGTTGATCACCGATAATAATGCCCACTTCCCGGGGAACTCGGTATAAGCCAATAAGAAAGCCATGATGATTGCAGGAATAATCACTAATGAGATGGCGGACAAAGATACGCTGAAAGATACCGCGACGATTTTCCACAATTCGTGGTCAAAACTCACTAGTAGGTTCATTGCATCAATCGTTGTTTGCCATAGGGTCATGAAGTATCTCGTGTGAATCGATAATAGGTCTTTATCGGTAATGACTGATGTTAATCATAGCTGACACAATATTATTGAGCCTATATTGGCCAGCTATTGTTTCTTTAAATGCTTCAGTTAACTGGTTAGTTAAGCGTAGTGCTAATTGGAATTAGTACTTACAACAAACCATTCTCAGCTTGTTATAAACGAATCTACGCTGACGAAAAACTACTCTGCGCTCGCTACAAACAGCTGTTTGCCATGCAGTTTAAAGTCGTTAATCAGTTTCTGACCTTTAGGGTTCACCAACCAATCACTGAATACTTTCGCTGCTTGGTAGTTAATGCTTGGGTAGCGCTCTGGGTTAACAAGGATTACTTGGTAAGGGTTGAATAGGTTCTTGTCACCTTGGAAAAGGATTTTAAGATCCAGTTTGTTTTGGTAAGCCAACCATGTGCCACGGTCTGTCATGGTGTAGCCTTGCATCTCTGACGCCATGTTCAGAGTAGGGCCCATACCTTGACCAACACTGCGGTAACCACCAAAGTTTGGTTCCATTTTAGTTTGCGCCCAAATACCCATCTCTTTCTTATGAGTACCAGAGTCGTCGCCACGAGACACAAACGTCACGTTATTAGTCGCGATCGCTTTGAACACATCGGCCACTGCTTTTTGAGATTCAATTTTTGCAGGGTCGCTTTGTGGACCAACGATGACAAAGTCGTTATACATCAGCTTACGAGGTAAAACGCCGTAGCCTTTTTCTACGAAATTCGCTTCAGCTTTTGGTGCGTGAGTCATTACCAAATCAACATCACCATTTTCGCCCATGCGAAGTGATTTACCGGTACCCGCAGCTAGAACATCAACCTTGATACCAGAATCTTTTTCGAACTCAGGCAATAAGTAGTCCAGTAGACCAGAGTGATAAGTACTTGTGGTTGTCGCCAACTTAATATGAGTGGTGTCTTCCGCGCTGCTAGCCGTGTAACTGACGATAGATAGAGCTGCAATAGTTAGGGGAATTGCTTTCATTATTATTATGTCCATTCTGTTATAAATGAATGACATGCCTTCAATTTTAAAGGGCTCAAAGAGGGCATGTGCATAAGACGCTAATTGTTGTAATTAGAAATCTACACCTTATAAGCAATCTTAATGCCAACAAATAATGCATCAGATTTCTTTAAATTGCTGTTATTTCGGACAAAACTGAGTCTTTTACCCCGTTAAAATGAATCAAAACATGAGCTAGGACAAAATGTCGCACATTGTCCCTGTTGGAGAAAAGGTTAATTGGTACACTCTGTCCCAACTTTTCTCACCGGCTAATCATTATGTCTTTACCTAGTTCATCTGCATCCAATCTCAACCCGAACACATTGACTCAGTATCAGGCGTTTTCCGTCTTGGTGGTCGATGATGAATTGGGTATGCAGGCTATCTTAAAGAAAGCACTGGGTAAGTTCTTTGGCAAGGTGTCGAGCGCAGGATCGGTTGAAGAGGCTGAAACGCTGCGTTCGAGCGAACATTTTGATCTGATTGTCCTTGATATCAACCTACCAGGCCGCTCTGGCATTGAGTGGGAAGAGGCGTTTAACGACAACGACAAACGCGCCGATGTGATTTTCATGACGGGTTATGCCGATCTAGAGATGACCATATCCGCGCTTAAGCTTGGTGCTTCAGATTTTATTCTTAAGCCGTTCAACCTCGAACAGATGATACAAGCGGTTCTGCGTTGTATGGATAAGCGACTCGACCAAAGAATGCAGTACGCGTTGAAGCGTGATGTGAGTCGTCATATCAAGACTGAACTGATTGGCAATTCAGACAAGACCAAACAACTTAAATTGCTGATCAGTCAATTTGCACCGTCTCGAGCGTCCGTCTTGATAGAAGGTGAGTCGGGTACCGGCAAAGAGCTGGTTGCTCGTGGTGTACATGAAGCCAGTAAACGCACAGGTCCATTTGTGCCAATCAACTGTGGTGCGATTGCTCCAGAGCTTCTAGAAAGTGAACTGTTTGGACATACATCAGGCGCATTTACTGGTGCGAAGAAAAACCGTGAAGGTCTTTTCCGAGTCGCAAGTGGTGGCACCTTGTTCCTTGATGAAATTGGTGAAATGCCACTGCCAATGCAAGCTGCATTGCTACGCGTGTTAGAGCAAAGAACCATTCGTCCAGTCGGTAGCGAAAAGGAAATTTCCGTTGACGTACGAGTGGTGGCGGCGACCAACCGAAATCTTCAAGAAGAGGTCGATAAAGGGCACTTCCGCCGCGATCTGTTCTACCGACTCAATGTACTTAAGATTGATGTGGTGCCATTGAGAGAGCGCCCGTCAGACCTGATTGAACTTGTTCCATACTTTACTCGTCTTTTATCGAGCGAGCTTGGCATGCCAGTTCCAAATTGGGCACATGAAGATATCTTGGCGTTGAACGAATACGAATGGCCGGGAAATATTCGTGAACTTAAAAACTTAGTCGAACGATGCATTCTTTTAGACAAGCCACCAGCACACTATTGGCGCGAGATTAATGGTGATCCTGTTCCCGCTAGCATTTCAGTGACGGTGTCACATGGTGCGGAAATGCCAAACTTGAATAATGCAGACGCTGCCGAGGGTTATCCAAACACTTGGACACTCAAAGAAGTAGAAAAATCTCATATAGAACAGCTGGTTAGTTTTCATGATGGCAATAAATCGGCAGCTGCAAGAGATCTTGGCGTCGCACGTAAAACGCTAGAGCGTAAGTACAAAGATTGGAACACAGAAGGCTCTGAATATGCCGATTAGACGTCGTTGGTGGTCAAAGTGGGCGTTCCGATTCAAAACCATGGTTCGCTACCGATTATTATTCCTTACATCTGCTCCGATCATTCTGACCTTGTGCGCGCTTGTGGCTATCACACTGTATTGGTCAATACATTACACGTGGCAGGGCGCTCTGATTGATGTCGATGAGCGTTTGGATGTTGCCGATAACAGTATTCACCTGATCCAAAATCAGCAAGCATACAACGTTCGTGCGTTTGCCGAGTCTTATAACTTTCGAACCAAACTTGCGAGTGATCTTTCACACGAAGAGCTAACGCGCTGGGTGTCTGAGAACAAATCTCGCTATGAGCTCGATTTTCTGCGCTGGCGCAGTGTCGAGAGCATGGAAAAGAAACTCGAATATCTAAACTTAACTCACAAGCCTTCATTTTTCAGTGTCTTAAGCCGTAATGAACTCAATTATCTCGATCGTGACCTCGCTAAAAAAGCGGAAGTTCCGATGCTCAACGGGCAAGAGGTCGAGACTCGCGGATTGGTAAGCCGAACCGTTGTATCCATCAAAGATGAACATGATCATGTGATTGGTTTTCTGGATGGTGGGATCTTACTGAATAACAGTACTCAACTTGTTGACCAAATCAGTAACCTTATCTATCCACAACGAGAAGGTTTTAATCGTCATATAGGAACGGTCACGGTTTTCCTTGATGATCTTCGTGTTAGCACCAACGTGCCTTTGAGCAGTGAAGACAGTGTAGGGCGCGCCATTGGTACACGTGTTTCTCACGAGGTTCACTCGAAAGTCTTGAATGAAGGTAAAGAGTGGCTAGATCGAGCGTATGTTTACGATGCTTGGTACATCACAGCTTACCAACCAATCCATGACCAGTTTAATAATGTGATTGGTATGCTTTACACCGGTTATTTGATTTGGCCGCTGATAGAAACGTACTTGACCAACCTTGGCGAAATTAGCATTACCATTGTGTTGCTTCTGTTGGCATCCGGTTTGATCGTTCACCGTGGCGCACGTGATCTTTTCAACCCAATCGAACGCATTCATAAGGTCGTCAAGCTAGTCCAGATGGGGCAAGACAAGCGAATTGGTACGCTAGGTTTGGATGATCAACACGAACTGACACTGCTCGCTAAACAATTCGACAAGATGTTGGATCTACTGCACGAGCGCAATCAAGAGATTCAACAAGCGGCGTCTGAACTTGAGTGCAAAGTGCATTCTCGTACCGCGAGTTTGAAAGAGAAAACTGAAGAACTCGAACTGCACATCAAGCTTCTCAATCAAGCCAGAGATAAGCTGGTGGTCAATGAAAAACTGGCCGCGTTAGGTGAATTAACGGCAGGTATTGCTCATGAGATCAATAACCCAACCGCCGTGATTCTTGGCAACGTTGAACTGATGAAGTTTGAACTGGGCGATCAAGTGAGCCGTGTAGATGAGGAAGTCCACGCGATCATGGAGCAGATTGACCGAATTCGAAATATCACACGAAGCCTGCTTCAATACAGCCGTCACGGCGGCGTACAAGACGAAATTACGTGGCAACATATCAACCCAATAGTGGATGAAAGTATTACGCTCGTAAAAACAGGTGCGAAGAAGAAAGGCATTGTGTACGTATCGCAGCTGAACGCTAAAACCTCAGTCGAGGTCAATCGAAACCAATTGCTACAGATTCTGGTTAACCTACAAATGAACGCGATTCATGCAATGGACGGTCAGGGCACGTTAACCATTTCGAGTGAAGACTGGGTTGAAAATGGTGTGTCTCATGGCGCTATCGTTCATGTTCAAGATGAAGGCTGCGGTATTAAGGAAGAACAACTGAAACGTATCTTCTCGCCTTTCTATACCACCAAACGAGATGGCACGGGCTTAGGGTTGTCAGTATCTCAGAGTATCTTGAGCCAAACTGGCGGCGAGATCCGAGTTGAATCTGAGGTAGGTAAGGGAAGTTGCTTTAGTATCTATCTTCAACAGAAAGCGACACCTCAATTGCTTGTATCAAACCTATAAATTCTAAGAACTCATTCACTGATATTATCATCTGATAATATTTCTAACGCGCTTGGGCTATTACACGAACGTTTTAGCCCAAGCACGAAAATTCTGCACTACTAATCTATCGCAAACCAAATCTCAACCTCTTTCGGTTTGACGAGCACCTCTTTTTGGCCATGTAACACAGTGCATATCTTTTGATCTTGATGCATATCATCTGAACTGTACGAAATTTTGATACCTTGACCGAAATCCATAATCAAAACAAATAATAAAGTCAGTCAGCTATGAAATTAAGTAACGCGAAGGTTGATCACAGTGTTGTCGCGTCTAACGAAACTCGTCAACAACTCGATGTGATTGTGAATGAACTGCATAACGCCAATGACATGGTGGCACAAATTGCCGCAGCCTCGGAGCAGCAAAGCACGGTAGCCACTGAAATGAGTGAAAGTGTTACTGGGATTCATCTCGCTGCAAATGAGGTACTCCAAGCCTCACAATCGCTCGCAGAAGACAGTCAGAAAATGGCGAACACTACAGAACACCTTACTGAGCAATTGAAATACTTTAAGGTTTAGCATCAATAGGACTATTAGCTTAAAGATAAAAAGCTCATAAAAAACACCTCCGCACTTGCGATAAGTTCGGAGGTGTTTTTATTTATGGCTAGTCATTTGCTATAAGCAACAAACGTCTAAAGCATCAAGCCTAATGCGCCGCTACTGAAATTTTCGGTGGGTTGATGTTGTGCTTCTTAAACTCTTTCATCACACGCAAAGTAATGTCGGTTTCAAACAGCTTCTCATACGCAGTATCCACAACGTAAGCCTTACAAGTTAGCTGTATTGCTAGGTAGTTATCGGTAATCGTCTGTTTAACCAAAACCGTTACAGGTTTCGGCAAGTGGATATAACGACTTGAAGACGCCGCTTCTTGAATTAGATCGCGGGCTAGGGTGATGTCTTCATCCATACCAACGTAAAACGGAATCACCACCTGCATGTCCAACGCACCGTAGTTACCACTGGTGGTCACTTCATTTAAGAACTTGTTGTTCGGAATGGTAATGATGTCATCGTTCAGGGTTCTCATTCGCACTGAACGCAAACCAATGGTAATGATATCACCGTAGTTGCCTTCGAACGTGACGCGGTCACCAACTTGAAAGGGCCTATCAATCATTACCGTGATGCCCGCGATGAATGAAGCTGCCAAATCTTTAAGCGCAAAGCCGACTGACACGGCGAGGGTACCACCAATCAAAGCCAGTATTTGGTCGTTGATTCTAAAGCTCATCATGAACACGATAAGACCTGTGCTCACATAGATAAAGAACTGAGTAAACGACTGCAGTTTCTGTAGCAGCATTCGGTATTGCACGAATTGGCTACCAAAACTGGTCACCATCGAGTTGATAAACTTAAGCAGTAACCACATCGCAGCAATAACGATCATGGAGAAGAACACGCCGCTCCATCGCACTAGACTCGCTATCTTTGAGATGTTTTCTACATTGGCTAACTCTTCCGTCGCAAAGATCGGGAAACTGACAGCACTTGCCAAGCCAACAAATAGTAGGATAAATAACTTCTTCATTTTACTTCACCAGTAGATGTTGACGGTCGAGAACGTTAGTAATGTGGCGGAACCAGTGCTCGGAAATTCGAGCCTTTTCTTCATGCCAACCAATATAACCACGGCTTTCAAAGTAACGCAGAATGCCGGTTATCTCAGCCGTGCTTAGCTGCGTACAATCAGACAAGACTTCCGGAGACGCGATTTCCAACTGCACGATAGAACGAAGCACAGCCAGCATAGGTTTTGGCATGTTTTCTAGTTCTTGTGCTTCTGGAACATGGAACAAGCGCACCACGGCTTGATCGGTATCTTTGTTTCGATTCAATGAGAGTCGGAAGAAGCGCAACGCAACGGTAGGGTTACCATCAGAGTAATGCCACAAGATTCGGTAGAAGCCTTGGCGTGCGCGATCTTCCTCGCTCATGTCATCTTGGTCCCACTGTTTAGGCACCACCAAACCATCAAACGATAACGGCTTCTCAAGCTCCGTATTAATACGGCTATTTAGAAGCTCACCGACTTGTTTCTCTGTCCAACGCGGAAGGAAACACACCAAGTCAAACAGCAAACGTTCGCCACGCGCTCGATCGACAAACCGCCAGCTTGATTTGGCGATCGATATCACGACACGGTGGTTCTTTTTAGAACGACGCAGTAGATTGGTTAAACGTATCAGATCAGACAAGCCGCCAACCATTGGCTTAACTAGACGTTGTGCATTATCGATCGCAATCAAGTACGTGGTCTTGCTTTTACGAAGGTGAGCCAAGATCTGAATCTCAGTCGCTTTCTCTTCCAAGCCGATGCTCACCGCTAGATGCGCTAACAGCTCTTGATAACCAGCGTAAGGGCAACTTACGTAGACAGGTTCAGCGTTAGAGACTTTGTGCAGCAGGGTATAAAGCAGCGTTGTTGCGCCCACACCACGTTCACCTGAAACAATACAGATAGCAGGGCTGTCTGACATCAAGTAGCGAGACAGTTGCTTAACCTCATCACCGGCGTAATCAATCAGCGTGCTGTCGATATTACCCGGAAGAATGTATTCATAGGTTTGATCGCCTTTGATTCGAACCAAGTTTTGCTGATTCTTGTCAAGGTCAGACTGCTTAGCCACTTCAATTCTAAACAGGTACGCCAAAGCTTGGCTAAACAGTGTGTAATTAGACAGTAAGGCCATGATGCGGTGTTGGAAGTTGTAAACACTCAACCATACGATGCCAATGGCCGTCGCCAATATATTAAGTAAGAAGGTATCCTTGCGGTTTACTGCCCAGTTCACCCATACCGGACGATCAGAGATGTGTTGCAGCGTATCGAAGACTTTCGCACGCCATAATCTAAGCACTGAAATGGTAACCAGTACAAACCAGAAAAATAGGGCGCTGTAGATCCAGCTATAGATAGTGCCTTTGCCTAGCGTGATACTCGATATTTGCAAAGTCACACCCGCAACAATGAAGCTCCAAACATAACGGCGAATGGTCGATAGGCGCAGCGCAATCACTTCTTGATTAGATGTGCGGCCCAAACGATACGCAAATTCCAAAATAAAGCTGATAGCAATCGAACCACCTAGAATCCACCAAGTGAAGATCTCAAGGAAAATCAGGTGTTGCAGGCTAGGGATGCTGGAGAGCATTCTTAGAGAAAGCGTAATCGCAATTAACCAAGCAATCGCACGATCAGCGCGGCTGATGTACCAGATCACACGTACTAAAAATGGAGGGTTCGTTTTCGCTTCAAGAAAATTAATTCTGAACAACTCAATCAAACGAGTGCTATTGGCAAGCCACCACGCTAAACCAAAATAGATAAACAACACTTTTAACGATGCACCAATCACAGGCACTGGCGAAATAAAGATGTCTTTAACGAGCGCTTTAAAGCTACGAATTTGGAAGTAAACAAGATACTCAATGTTGAGCTTGGTTAATTCCCACTCTTGCTTAAATTGAGTTACGCCGTAGGGGCCAAAACCCGTTAGGCGCTCTTTATTAGCGGAATTCGTCTGCTCTAACAGGTGTTGCTTGCTCACATTCAAGCTATTCAAAGTGACGTAACTGGTTTGAACGGCAAACCATTGATCGGCGTCGTTGTTCGCTCTGTAGGCTTTTATCTGTTGCTCGAAGGTTTTGATTTCCTGCTTTTGAACTTGTAGCACTTCAGCGAGCAATATATTGACTTGGCGTCTGTCCGACGGTTCCATAAAGAGGGGGTCGGGTAACGAATCAATTCGATCATCGAGATCAACAGCAGAATCGGATACCTGCGGCTGAGATTGTAAGTCATATTCCAAGTTGGCATGACTAGGCCAAGAGAGAATGGCCAAAGTGAGGATTAAGAAGCGCGATAGTGAACGCATAAAAGTCTCTTAGAATTATGAGGTTAGGATTACTATAGTTAGATAATCTGACTTTGTGAAATCCAACCCCGTGTCGGGGGCGAGTACTTTATTCCTGTTTCGAGCGATTTTGTCATGAAATTGTCAGGGATTAGGCTAGTATTTGAGCATCTTTATTATGTCTTCTGTTGCGTTGATCGGGTTGGCTTTTACTGTGACCAATCAGCATACGATATATTCAATGGTTGGCATGATTTGGGACGTTATATACCGCCCATTATGGTGCGCTGTTCGATATTTTGTTTTTCCTTAAAATCGACGGTTTTACGGCGATAAATAGAAAACCAAAAATGTGAGTCAGTTCAAACTATGATTTGGCTATGTTATCACTTACTTAATGGCCAGTAATTGCAATCAATACTTGCAGTTAAAGCCCTGAACAAGTAACGTTGCGGCGTTTTTCACATTAAAAAGGTAATGGCATTGATCTCCACAGCAAATATCACCCAACAATTCGGCGCTAAGCCACTTTTCGAAAATATTTCAGTTAAGTTCGGCGAAGGCAACCGCTACGGTTTAATCGGCGCGAATGGCTGTGGTAAATCGACGTTCATGAAGATCCTATCTGGTGAACTTGAGCCAAGTGCTGGTAACGTAAGCTACGATCCAAACGAGCGCGTTGCTAAGCTAAACCAAGACCAGTTTGCTTACGAAGAATTCACGGTAATCGACACGGTTATCATGGGTCACAAAGAGCTTTGGGCTATTAAGCAAGAGCGTGACCGCATTTACTCTTTGCCAGAAATGAGCGAAGAAGACGGCATGAAAGTGGCTGACCTTGAAGTTCAGTTCGCTGAAATGGACGGTTACATGGCAGAAGCTAAAGCTGGTGAGCTTCTTCTAGCGGTAGGTATTGAAGAATCAATGCACTTCGGTCTGATGAGCGAAGTAGCACCGGGTTGGAAACTTCGTGTTCTATTGTCTCAAGTACTGTTTGCAGACCCGCATATCATGCTTCTTGACGAACCAACGAACAACCTGGACATGGACACCATCAAGTGGTTGGAAGATACGCTAAACCAACGTAACTGCACAATGATCATCATTTCGCACGACCGTCACTTCCTAAACTCTGTTTGTACACACATGGCTGACCTTGATTACGGCGAACTTCGTCTATTCCCAGGTAACTACGATGAGTACATGACGGCTGCGACTCAAGCTCGTGAGCGTCTACTGTCTGACAACGCTAAGAAGAAAGCACAAATTGCTGAACTTCAAACGTTCGTATCTCGTTTCTCTGCTAACGCATCTAAAGCGAAGCAAGCAACGTCACGTGCTAAGCAGATCGATAAGATCCAACTAGACGAAGTTAAAGCGTCTAGCCGTCAAAACCCATTCATCCGTTTCGAACAGTCTAAAGAGCTATTCCGTAACGCACTTGTGGTTGAAAACCTATCTCAAGGTTTTGAAGAAGACCTATACAACAAGTTCGACGGTATTTTCGAAGTAGGTGAGCGTGTTGCTATCATCGGTGAGAACGGTGTGGGTAAAACAACACTACTTAACACACTAGTTGGCGCTCTTGAGCCTCGCACAGGTGAGTACAAGTGGTCTGAAAACTCAAACATCGGTTACTACGCTCAAGATCACGCACACGATTTCGAGACAGACATGAACTTGTTTGATTGGATGAGCCAATGGCGCCAAGAAGGCGAAGACGAGCAAGTTGTTCGTGGCTTCCTAGGTCGTATGCTATTTGGTCAAGACGACATTAAGAAATCTGTAAAGGTTATCTCTGGTGGTGAGCAAGGTCGTATGCTTCTTGGTAAGATCATGATGCATAAACCAAACATCCTGCTAATGGATGAGCCAACAAACCACATGGATATGGAATCTATCGAAGCGCTTAACTTGGCTCTTGAGAACTACAAAGGCACATTGTTCTTCGTATCTCACGACCGTGTATTCGTAGACTCGCTTGCAACTCGTATCCTTGAAATCAAAGATGGCAAGATCAACGATTTCCGCGGTACTTACGCTGAGTTCTTGAAAGCACGCGGCTAAGCTTTAAGTTAGCCTTAGTTTTCAACTCTATGCGTTGGAAATTAAGCTATAAATTGAAAATTAAAAACGCCGTCATACTAAAAAGCATGACGGCGTTTTTGTATCTAGCTAAGTTTCTATGTATTTATCCTTGATGGATCACTAACTATTTACATCAGAACTTTACAATTAGAAGCGGTTAGTGAATCACCAATCAAACCTACGCTTTTTTCCGACTGCTGATTATTCACCTTTCACATCAAAGTCAATCTTGTCTGCACCCGTGAACACTTGGAAGCGTAAACCTTTAGCGCGAGCAATCGTAGTGATGCCGAACTTCTGCGCTAAATCTAAGCCCATTTGTGTAACGCCAGAGCGTGACAGTAGAACAGGGATACCCATCTGAGCAACCTTAATCACCATCTCAGACGTTAAACGACCTGTGGTATAGAAGATCTTGTCTTCACCTGACTCTTTGTTAAGCCACATCTCACCAGCCAATGTATCAACGGCATTGTGTCGGCCAACATCTTCAACAAACGATAGAACCTTGTCGTCTTTGCAAACCGCACAACCGTGCACAGCACCTGCTTTCTTGTAGGTATCGTTGTAATGAGTCAACGCTTCAAGCGCTGTGTAGATTTCAGATTGCTTAATCTTGTTTTGAGGCACTTGGTAATCTTCCAACTGCTTCATCACGTTGCCATACATAGTGCCTTGACCGCAGCCAGAGGTTACTGTCTTCTTCTTAAGCGCTTGCTCAAGTTGGCTTGTATCTTCTTTGGTGATAACCGCAGCAGAGCTGGTTTCCCAATCGATGATAATAGATTCAACCGCTTCCGGATCGGAAAGGAAGCTTTGGTTTTTCAAATAGCCTAATACTAATGACTCAGGACGAGAGCCCAATGTCATTAAGGTTACGATCTCTTTCCAGTTCAACATCACGGTAAGAGGGCGCTCACACGCGATCTGTTTCGTTAGCTTTTCGCCATATTCATCAAACACTTCAACTTCGATTGTCTGAAGAGGGTTCTCACTGGTTTTTATTATGTTTGGTTTTACCACAGTCATTTCCTACTTAATGAGATAGCGATTTTATGAGATAAGAAGTCAACAAGAGCAATAAGGCTCTCATTCATTAATGCGCTAGTTTGTTGATTCGCTATGGCCTAGATTTCGATTATCGTTCTCGAACATGCCATAGATCTGTGAATACATAGCTCTGTGAAGAACATTAGCGAATTAGCTAAAGCAAATCTTATTCCAAAATAACGGGGATTGATGGAAACATGAAGCATTAGATTAAAATAGCGCAAAATATGAGAGTTCACCGGGTGGAGTTGTCTGAAATAACCAGTATCGACTAACGTTATAGTGACAACTTGATAACGAACGCTATAGATACGCTCTCGCAGTTAATCCGTATTGGCGTGTTTATTGCTTTATGGGGTGTATATGAATGCACACAGTACAAAATGTCCTAAGTGCATTCAGACCAAAGAAAATCAATTGGGTGAAGTATGTCTGAGATAAAAGAATTCAAAGAACAATATGAAAAAACAGAAGCAGCTTGGCCAATCGGTGTCCAAAGAATAGAGAAAGAGATCAAAACTGGCATTTGGGTAACAACTCAATGGGAACTCATCGGTTTTGAATTATCACCTGAACATGAAACCCCAGACGTATGTTTGCTTCAGTTGCACAAAGACGAACGTACCGACTACCGCTTCAATCTAAGCTCTCAGCAACCTAAGCTATTCTTAGTTATGGATAATGTTGACTCCGGTAAACCTATTATTCAATTACTGACAGCATCACAAACAGTCGCAGGCCAATACATGGACGGAGATAACCAAGTATTGTCTTACGACATGCCATTGCCTGTACAAGCTTGGATGGAAGCATTCATCGGTCGTCATGGCGAGTTATTAGAAGCAAGACGTAAGAAACGTAAAGGCGCGGGTCGATCAAATGGCAACTAACTTTCTTAGCCGTTGGTCTCAACGAAAGTTCGATGAATCGACTGATAAAGCGCGTGAAGCTGAACAGCCTCTTGAGGAAACCTCGGTTACCTCTCCTGAGTCTGCTTCTCAAACACGCACCTCTGCTGAAGAACTCGCACCAAATGACCCAGCTTCTATCGAGCCAACTAACGCTTTAGAAGAGTCAGGTGACACTAAAGAGTCGGCATCAGAGGCGACTGAAGAGCTGTCTATGGCTCAATTATTGGTATCAGAAGCATCAGAAAGCGTAAAAAAAGCCGCATTACGTAAGTTATTTCTCTCAGAAGAGTTTAACGTACGTGATGGCTTAGACGATTACGATGACGATTACAGTAATCTTAAGTCACTTTCTGAAGGTGTCGCTGAAAGCTTACGTGATTGGGTAAAAGAGAAGGCAGAAGAAGAAACCTCAAGCGAACAAGAGCAAGTCACTGAAAATAAGGAAGAAGGTTCAATTAACAACGCTGAAGAAGCGGAATCAGACCTTGTTGAAAGTGACGAAATTACGGGACAACAAAAAGAACTGTACAAAAACACAGTATCGGATAATTTCGACACCGATGCTATCGAAAATGACCCAAAAGAGGTGGGACAAAATATACCACACAAAGAATAGGTACATTTTGACTAAACACTCAATGAACCGCTTGCGACAAAATGTCCCAAGCGGTTTTTTTATACGCACAATAAACGTTATAAAGAATTAAACCACTGAAATATAAGGCATATTAAATTGGCATGGCATTTGCTAAATAACGTTCATTATCAACTTTTTTGTAGATAGACGAGTTCACGGTCTGACGAGCGGCACACTGGCTAAAGGGTTAGTTGTTAACGGATTACTCAGCAAGTTCTCTATCGCTTACTACAATGAAGGTTGAACAGATTATCCATGTCCAAAGATGGAACTGAGCAATGCTTAAACAATTATTAGAACAAGCAACTTCAAATAACGCGAAAGCAAGGCTGTATGCATTTGAAAATACAGTTGAGTTAACAAACCTAATTCCACCGACAGTCAGTTATGAAAGCGGTGGTAATACGCTGATTATTGGTCCAACGGCGATCATCGAAAGTGCTGCGGCGCAATTGCCTCAGTTAACAAGCCTGACACTGCTTTCAACCGATGGTGTAAAAGCTACGAATACTGAGTCAGAGCTTTACTACGCGAACGCGGTTCAAGTTTCTGGTTTCCTTGGTACGTTCGAAGTTCTTATCGAGAGCAAAGGCCTAACCAATAACCTAGCGAAAGTGGCGATTAATCATGACTGCTTTGATGTGGTTTTGGATTTATGCCTAAGTAGCTGTATGACAGAAGAAGTGCCTGTACCGGGTTATTACCCAGTAGGTCGTGGCTATCCAAAACTTGCTGAAGCACTGGAAGAGATTCCAACGCTTATGGGCACATTTGATAAGCCTAAGTTCTTCCGTCTCGACACTGACCTTTGCGCGCACAGTTCTCGTGGCGTAAAAGGCTGTGAGCGTTGTGTAGATGCTTGTCCTGCTGGCGCACTATCAAGTGAAGGCTCTGATAAGACGGGTCACAAGATTGAGATTAACCCTTACCTATGTCAAGGCGTTGGTACTTGTGCAACTAGTTGTCCTACAGAAGCGATTACCTATGCGCTGCCAAACCCTGATGACACTCAAAAGTTTATTGAACGTACGCTAGCTAATTATGAGCAAGCGGGCGGTCTGGATCCAATCGTACTTATCTGTAGCTCTCGTCATGAGACTTACAATGTAATGGCGCTAAAAGCACTGCCAGATAACGTGATTCCAATTGTCGTAGAAGAACTGCCATCTATTGGTATCGATACTTGGTTTGCAGCTTTAGTTAATGGCGCAACTCAGGTTCTGTTTGCCGCATCTCGCTTTATGCCAGAAACGATCATTCGTGTTCTAAATAACGAAGTAGGGATTGCTCAAGAACTACTAGATCAAATCGGTATTCCAAAAGAAACCATCGATATTCTGTACTTAGAATCTCTACGTGAATGTCCTCCAACACTTTGTGTGGATTCACTCGACCTTGCACTTGGCGGTCTTCAAGGCAACAAGCGCCAACGTCTATTTACAGCACTTGATGCGATGTCTTCAGCTCGTATTCCTGTTGAAAATATTGTTGAGCTTCCGTCAAACGCACCTTACGGCAACGTTTCGTGTGATAGCAAAGATTGTACGTTATGTATGAGCTGTGTGGCTGTGTGTCCGACACGTGCACTTCATACCGACGGGGCTTCTCCATCACTTAAATTTGTAGAACAAGACTGTATTCAATGTGGCTTGTGTGAAAAGGCATGTCCTGAAAATGTTCTGACTCTTACGCCTCGTATGAACTGGGTAAAAGAAGAACGTCAAAAAGCAGTTGTGATTCATGAAGAGAAAGCTGCGGAATGTGTACGTTGCCATAAACCATTCGCACCTCAGTCTATGATTGACATGTTACAGAACAAGTTACGCGGTCACTCTCACTTTTCAGATGAAGCAGCGATTAATCGTATTGCTATGTGTGAAGACTGCCGTGTGGTGGATATGTTCGATTCAATGGCTCAAGACCCATTGAAACAATTGAAATACTAGGAGTTAGCCTTGGAAACGAATTTGGATCAGGCACAAGAACAGACACTAAGAACTGAGATCTATTTGGTTCTATCCGCACTGTTTCGCAGCGCACCTTCTGAAGAGGTGATCGACTTTCTAAAAACACTCGATATTGAAGCGTCTGAAAGCGCAATGCAAAAGGCTTGGATTGCCATTCAACAAGCGGCAACAGAATCAAACCGTGAAGCTCTTGAAGACGAATATCAAGATTTGTTCATCGGTATTGGGCGTGGAGAAGTCGTTCCATTTGGTTCTTGGCATCGCACTGGCGCCATGATGGAAAAACCATTGGCAGAGATTCGTCATGACTTAGAGCTTTTAGGCATTGAGCGTGACGATCAAGTGAAAGAGCCGGAAGATCATATCGCAGCACTGTGTGAAGTGATGGCGATGCTAACGGCTGAAGAAGAAGCACTGCAACAGGCGGTATTCAATAAGCACCTTGGCCCTTGGTTTAACTCTTTCACGCGTCAGCTTGAAGGGGCAGAAAGCGCGAACTTCTACAAATCGGCCGCTCAACTGTGTGAAGCATTCTTAACGTTAGAACAAGTGCGTTTTAGCGTGAATACAAAAAGCAGTAAGCACAAATTAAAGATTGATGTGAAAAACGTCACTGATTACGAGTAATCGAGCAGTACGCGATTATATCGATAGAGGGGCATTAAGCCTCCAAAAAAAGATCTACCGTAAGGTAAGGAAGCAATGATGAAAGATAATAAAGATATAAATACAAGCCGTAGGGATCTACTCAAAGGCTTGACGACTGCAGCCGTTGCTGGTGCCGTTGTCGCTGGTACAACTAAAGTGGCAACCGCTTCAGAAACTGTTGAAATTTCGAAAGAAGACGTGAAGAAGACAGGGTATCGTGAGACGCAACACATTCGCGATTACTACGACACACTTTAGGAGATAACGGATGAAACTTGTCAAACGCTCCGATAGTGTGAGCAAAGAAACCAATCAGCTAGGTGTGTCTCGACGTGCCTTCATGAAAAACACTTCATTAGCTGCTGGTGGCGCAGTGGTAGGCGCAAGTCTATTTGCACCAGGTATGATGAAGAAAGCACAGGCTAAATCAGTCGATCCAGAAGCGAAAACAGAAGTGAAACGTACTATCTGTTCTCACTGTTCTGTGGGTTGTGGTATCTACGCTGAAGTTCAAAATGGCGTATGGACAGGTCAAGAGCCTGCATTCGATCACCCATTCAACGCTGGTGGACACTGTGCGAAAGGTGCAGCACTTCGTGAGCACGGCCACGGTGAACGTCGTCTTAAGTACCCAATGAAATTGGAAGGCGGTAAGTGGAAGAAGCTTTCTTGGGAACAAGCGATTGAAGAGATCGGTAACAAAGCGCTAGAACTTCGTAAAGAGTCTGGCCCTGATTCAGTTTACTTCCTAGGTAGTGCGAAACACAGTAACGAGCAAGCTTATGCATTCCGTAAGATGGCTTCGCTTTGGGGCACCAACAACGTTGACCACCAAGCACGTATTTGTCACTCAACCACAGTAGCCGGTGTTGCGAACACTTGGGGTTACGGTGCAATGACAAACTCGTTCAATGACATGCACAACTGTAAATCGATGCTGTTCATTGGTTCAAACCCAGCGGAAGCTCACCCAGTAGCGATGCAACACATCTTGATCGCGAAAGAGAAGAACAACTGTAAGATCGTTGTTGCGGATCCTCGTCGTACGCGTACTGCTGCGAAATCAGATCACTACGTTTCTCTTCGTCCAGGTTCTGACGTTGCGTTTATCTGGGGTGTGTTATGGCACGTCTTTGCAAACCAATGGGAAGACAAAGAGTTCATTAAACAACGTGTATTCGGCATGGACGAGATCCGTGAAGAAGTCGCGAAGTGGAACCCAGCAGAAGTTGAACGCGTAACTGGTGTTAGTGAAAAAGACGTATACCACACCGCGAAACTACTTTCTGAAAACCGTCCGGGTTGTATCGTTTGGTGTATGGGTGGTACTCAGCACACGACTGGTAACAACAACACACGCGCTTACTGTGTACTTGAGCTTGCGCTAGGTAACATCGGTAAATCAGGCGGCGGTGCAAACATCTTCCGTGGTCACGATAACGTACAGGGCGCAACTGACCTTGGCGTACTGTCAGACACACTTCCAGGCTACTACGGCTTGTCTGAAGGTTCTTGGCGTCACTGGTCAAAAGTTTGGGATATCGACTTTGACTGGGTGAAAGGCCGTTTCGACGACAACGCATACGGCGGTCAAAAACCAATGAACAGTGCAGGTATTCCTGTATCTCGTTGGGTTGATGGCGTACTTGAAGACAAAGACAAGATTCGCCAACGCGAAAACATCCGTGCCATGTTCTACTGGGGTCACGCGGTGAACTCTCAGACTCGTGGTCCAGAGATGAAAAAAGCGATGCAGAAGCTGGATATGATGGTTATTGTTGACCCATACCCAACGGTTGCAGCGGTAATGAATGATCGTACCGACGGCGTTTACCTGCTACCAGCAACGACTCAGTTTGAAACCTACGGCAGTGTAACGGCGTCAAACCGTTCTCTACAGTGGCGTGACAAGGTTGTTGATCCTCTATTCGAATCTAAACCTGACCACGAAATCATGTACCTGCTTTCTAAGAAGCTTGGTTTCTCTGATCAGCTGTTCAAAAACATCCGTGTTGAGAACAACCAACCACTGATTGAAGATATTACACGTGAATTCAACAAAGGTATGTGGACAATCGGCTACACAGGCCAAAGCCCTGAGCGTTTGAAAGAACACCAACAGAATTGGCACACATTCCACAAAACGTCTCTAGAAGCAGAAGGCGGTCCAGCAAATGGCGAGACTTACGGTCTACCTTGGCCATGTTGGGGCACACCAGAGATGAAACATCCGGGTACACACATCCTTTACGATACGTCTAAGACGGTTGCTGAAGGTGGTGGTAACTTCCGTACTCGTTTTGGTGTTGAGTTTGAAGGTCAAAGCCTACTGGCAGAAGACAGCTACTCGAAAGGCTGTGAGATCAAAGACGGCTACCCAGAGTTCAGTGACAAACTACTGAAACAACTGGGTTGGTGGGATGATCTAACTGCAGAAGAGAAAGCGGCTGCTGAAGGCAAAAACTGGAAGACTGACGTTTCAGGTGGTATCCAACGTGTGGCAATTAAACACGGCTGTATCCCATTTGGTAATGCGAAAGCACGTGCGATTGTTTGGACATTCCCAGACCGTGTACCACTGCACCGTGAGCCACTTTACACGCCACGTCGCGACCTAGTTGCTGATTACCCAACGTGGGACGACAAAGAAGCTATCTTCCGTGTTCCTACGCTTTACAAGTCGATTCAAGAGCAAGACAAATCTGGCGAATACCCGATTATCCTGACCTCTGGTCGTTTGGTTGAGTACGAAGGTGGTGGTGAAGAAACCCGTTCTAACCCTTGGCTAGCAGAACTACAGCAAGAGATGTTTGTTGAAGTGAACCCGAAAGATGCAAACGACATCGGCTTTAAAGACGGTGACGATGTTTGGGTTGAGGGTGCAGAGAAGGGCCGTATTAAGGTGAAAGCGATGGTTACACGTCGTGTGAAACCGGGTCTGGCATTCATCCCATTCCACTTCGGTGGTAAGTTCCAAGGCGAAGATTTGCGTTCTAAATACCCAGAAGGCACTGATCCTTACGTTATTGGTGAAGCTGCTAACACAGCAACCACATACGGTTACGACCCTGTCACGTTGATGCAGGAAACGAAAGTAACCCTTTGTAATATTCGTAAAGCGTAAGGAGTCTTAAAATGGCTAGAATGAAATTTCTTTGTGACACCAAGCGTTGTATCGAATGTAACGGTTGTGTCACTGCATGTAAGAATGAAAATGATGATGCTCTGGAATGGGGTATTCAACGTCGTCGCGTTGTGACACTGAACGATGGCGAACCAGGTGAAAACTCTATCTCAGTAGCGTGTATGCACTGTACTGATGCGCCATGTATGGCAGTTTGTCCTGCAGACTGTTTTGAACATACAGAAGACGGCATCGTACTTCACAATAAAGACCTATGTATTGGTTGTGGTTACTGCTTGTTTGCTTGTCCGTTTGGCGCACCTCAATTCCCTAAACAGGAAGCGTTTGGTGAGCGCGGTAAGATGGACAAGTGTACCTTCTGTGCTGGCGGCCCAGAAACAGAGCCAGGTTCTGTTGAAGAGCGTCAAAAATACGGTGCGAACCGTATTGCTGAAGGCAAACTGCCAATGTGTGCTTCGCTTTGTTCAACTAAGGCACTGCTAGCGGGTGACGCAGAGAAAGTTTCTGATGTTTTCCGTCAGCGTGTTGTTGAACGTGGTGCGAAAGGTGCAGGTTGGACAGACGGCAACGACCTTTCTTACGATGCGACTAAGAGCTAAGTAGGAGAGACATATGCTTACAATGTTTAAGCGTCTCTTCCTTGTAGTGCTGCCAATGTTGGCAGCACTAACAATGCTTTCTCCTATGAGTCATGCATCTGAGACGAACTCATCACAAACTCAATCGAGCTCTGCTCAACGAGAAATCACACAACTTGCTGGCGCCGATTTTTGGCGACAAGTGAGAAGCGGTGAGGAAGGTTACACCACATCTCAATCAGCTGAGCATGGTGTGTTGATCAGTACTCCAGGTCAAACGTGGTACATATTGAAAGAGAAGTGGATGTCACCAGCCGGTGCCGTCGCTATCTTTGGCAGTATTGCTTTCGTGACTTTGATGTACGTTGTGATTGGCCCGCTAATGCTAAGCGCGCCAAGAACAGGCCGTAAGATCAAACGTTGGTCTCGACTAGACCGTGCCTTGCACTGGAGTATGGCGTTTACCTTCTTAACACTGGCGTTCAGTGGTTTGATGTTGGTTTACGGTAAGCACTTCTTGAAGCCGTACATTCCAACAGACCTTTGGGGCTTCATCGTTCTACTCGCTAAGCAATACCATAACTACATCGGCCCAATTTTCTATGTGCTGTTGATGGCTGTTCTTATCAAGTGGTGGCGTAAGTCTATCTTCAAGATGGTCGATATCCAGTGGTTCATGAAACTGGGTGGTATGGTCGGGAAACATAAAGGTTCTCATCCATCTGCAGAGTTTTCGAACGCGGGTGAAAAAGCACTGTTCTGGCTATTGATTGTTATGGGTAGTGTGGCTGCGATCAGTGGCTTGGTTTTAGACTTCCCAATCTTCGGTCAAACCCGTCGAGATATGGAGCTCTCAAACCTAGTCCACATGTTGGCTGCTTTGATCCTTATCTGTGGTTTCGTGTTCCACATCTACATCGGCTTGTTCGGTATGGAAGGGGCACTAGAAGGCATGGTAACAGGCGAAGTTGATGAGACTTGGGCTAAAGAGCACCATGATCTTTGGTACAAAGAAGTGATGGAACAAGAGAAAAACGGCGTTGAACAAAGCGCTAACGCAGCAACAGAGAAAACGGAAGGGGTGAATAAGAATGAACAAACCTCATAAAGGTATTTGGGTCGCTTACATACTAAGCTGCTTTACGCCATTTACTTGTCTTCTCTCTGGTGTGGTTGCCATCATCTACGCGGGCTATCGTTTAGATAAAGGTGAAGACGGCGAAGTAGTGGATACCCATTACTACGGCTTGATTCGCTCGTTCTTCTTGAACTTGACGTTCTTTGTTGTACTTATCGTGACAGTAGCGACCTCTAATGGCGTGTTGATCGGTGTGAACGATTACTGGTATCAAAATCATATTATCGATGACATCGCTTACTACATACCGTATGTAGGCATGTTGTTCGGTGGTGTTGCGATTGTGGTTTGGTTTATCCGTATGTATCAAGGCATGCAGCGTTTAAGTCAAAACCTACCGCAAAACCCGTCGACAGGACCAAACCTGTAACGCTGAGACGTTAATGACATATCTAAAGAAAGCCCAGTGATTCATTGAACTGGGCTTTTTGTTTTTAAGTCCCCGGAACCGTAAATAGTTGTCAGCCGCTATCTGCATCAGAACCTACTTATTGACCGCTTCAATATGGTGCAACTCCCTTATTTGGTGCAATTGTCGTTGCGATTTTTTTTTGGTGTAAAGGACCATAAAAGTGCACCTAAATATTTAGACTTTAATAATCAATAAGTTAAAAACAAAACCTGTTGCACGAAAATTACCCCTCATACTTGGAACGCATCTTGCGTTCACTGTTGAGTCTTTAATTAATTACAACATTGAATCGCACGATATCAGTGCAAATCAGATAAAGCGAAGGAGAATGCTTTAATGAGTGAAACGGTGACTCAAGTTCATAGTGCAGTACAAACCCTTACCCAAAGTTCAGATACTTTATTCCTATTACTCGGCGCAATCATGGTCTTCCTGATGCATGCTGGCTTTGCGTTTCTCGAAGTCGGTACCGTGCGAAAGAAGAACCAAGTCAACGCGCTGGTTAAGATCCTTTCCGACTTTGGTGTCTCCGCCATTGCTTACTTCTTTATCGGTTACTGGGTTGCTTACGGTGCACACTTTTTTGCAGACGCAGAAACACTTTCGCAAGGCAACGGATATGAACTGGTTAAGTTCTTCTTCCTAATGACATTCGCAGCGGCAATTCCTGCGATTGTTTCTGGTGGTATCGCAGAGCGTGCTCGTTTCTATCCAATTTTGATTGCGACACTGTTTACGGTTGGTTTCATCTATCCATTTTTTGAAGGCATCATTTGGAACGGCAACTTTGGATTCCAAGATTGGCTAGAAGGTCAGTTTGGTTACGTGTTCCATGACTTCGCAGGCTCGGTAGTGGTTCACGGCGTAGGTGGTTGGATTGCTTTGGTCGCAGTTTACTTCTTAGGGATGCGTAAAGGTCGAATCCGTGCAGGCAAACACACCAACTTCGCACCATCGAATATCCCATTCTTAGCACTAGGCTCTTGGATCTTATGTGTGGGTTGGTTTGGCTTTAACGTGATGTCAGCTCAAGCGATCAATGGCATCAGCGGTCTCGTGGCAATGAACTCTCTCATGGCCATGGTTGGCGGTATTCTTGCGGCTCTAATTGCAGGTAAAAATGACCCGGGCTTCATCCACAATGGTCCTTTGGCTGGTCTCGTCGCTATCTGTGCGGGCTCAGATTTGATGCACCCACTTGGCGCTTTGGTGACGGGCGGTGTGGCAGGTGCGCTGTTTGTTTACCTATTTACTTATATGCAAAACAAAACACAGATCGATGATGTACTGGGTGTATGGCCTCTACACGGCGTATGTGGTGCCTGGGGTGGCGTTGCTGCTGGTATCTTCGGCCAACAAGCTTTCTGGGGTCTAGGCGGCGTGAGCTTTGCTTCTCAGTTGATTGGTACAGTCGCAGGTGTTGCTGTTGCTTTCGTCGGCGCGTTAATCGTATACGGTGTGTTGAGCAAACTAACAGGCCTACGCTTAAGTGAAGAAGATGAATTCAACGGTGCGGATCTTTCTATCCATAAGATCTCTTCTATCAACGAAGACTAACGTTGTTCACTTGGTGGGGTAAAGCACATCAAGTAGACAACTGTTGAACAGAACTAAGCGGCTTCGGTCGCTTTTTTGTTTCTATGGATAGCAAAACAGAGAATTTGAGTAACAACAACCACAACTATCAAGCGAGTTATGTCACAAATAGCCAATGAATTCAGTTGCCTAAGACTATGGTCTAATCCCCAAAACTATTGTTGGAATTTGAACAGTGCTAAGCTGTTACAAAGTGACATATCTAAAAGGACGTTATATGCATTTCCCATATCGAAATATCGTAATTCTTACTGGCGCTGGCATCTCTGCAGAGTCGGGGATACAAACATTCCGAGCACAAGACGGGCTATGGGAAAACCACAAAATCGAAGATGTAGCGACGCCTGAAGGGTTCGCAAAAGATCCTGACTTGGTACAAGCCTTCTATAACAAGCGTCGTCACGGCCTGCAAAGTGAGAGCATTCAGCCCAATTCAGCCCACAAGGCGCTAGGAGAGCTCGAAGACAAGCTTGATGGCAAAGTTACCATCATTACTCAAAACATCGACAATTTGCACGAGAGAGGCGGTAGCAACAACATTATTCACATGCATGGTGAACTTTTAAAAGCGCGTTGCAGTGAATCCAATCAAGTTGTAGAGCACAAAGGCGATATTGAAACGGGTGAACTTTGTCATTGCTGCCAAATCCCTGCACAAATGCGTCCACATATTGTTTGGTTTGGCGAAATGCCACTAAGAATGGGCGACATTTATTCCGCACTGGAAGAAGCGGATCTGTTTATCTCTATCGGAACTTCAGGTGTTGTTTATCCAGCGGCAGGCTTTGTTCACGATGCGAAAATGCATGGTGCACATACTATCGAGATAAACCTCGAACCAAGTGCGGTTGAAAGTGAATTTGAAGAGAAGCGCTACGGCAAGGCGAGTATCGAGGTGCCTAAACTGGTTGGCGAGTTATTATGTACAGAGAAAGGTTCTTTAACGGCCTAAGCCTTGTCTTTAATAACACACATCAGTTTCTGAATCTGAAAAAATAAAGCGGCTTACGCCGCTTTATTTACTTAACTTCTTAACTAACAATAACTTAGTTGTTTACTTTAAGTTTTTGGAAGTACTCGTCATAAATAACGCTCGCTTCACCAACTTCATCTTGCCACACACCGTTATCCATCACTGATTGTGGTGGGAAAACGTTCTTGTCTTCAGCAAATTCTTTAGGAAGAAGAGGGTAAGCGGTTTTAACTGGTGTCGGGTAACCGATCTCTAGAGCAATTTTCGCAGCGTTCTCTGGGCGAAGAAGGAAGTCGATCATCTTATGAGCCGCTTCAGTGTTCTTAGCGCCTGCTGGAATTGCTAGGCTGTCCATCCAGAAGATAGCGCCTTTTTCTGGCCAGATAATGTCAATCGTTGCGCCTTCTTGGCGTGCCATGTAAGCAGAACCATTCCAAAGCATACCAAGAGACACTTCACCTGCTAGGTAAGGGTTCGCTGGGAAATCTGAGTTAAATACCAATACGTTTGGCATTAGCTTACGAAGTTCTTCGTAGGCTTCTTTGATTTCTTCAGGGTTAGTCGTGTTTGGAGAGTAGCCCAGTTTAGATAGAGCGATATGGAAAACCTCACGAGAGTCATCCATCATCATCAGTTGACCTTCCCACTGCGTATCCCACAGATCGCCCCAGTTTTTAACTGAAGACTTGTCTAGCATGTCTGAGTTGATACCAATACCCGTCGCACCCCAGATGTATGGGATTGAGTAGTTGTTATTTGGGTCAAATGGCTTATCTAAGTAATTTGGATCCAAATCTGCAAAGTGGCTTAGCTTGGTTTTATCAAGCTCTTGAAGCATGCCTTCTTTACGCATCTTAGAAACGAAGTAAGTAGAAGGAACCACTAAGTCGTAACCCGTACCTTGAGTTTTTAACTTAGCGTACATGCTTTCGTTAGACTCATAAGTTGAGTAGTAGACTTTAATGCCCGTCTCTTCTGTGAAGTCTTCTAGTACTTCATTTGGAATATATTCAGACCAGTTGTAAAAATACAGTTCTTGGTCAGCTGCGAAAGAGGGTGTAGAAAGTAAAGTAGCAGCACACAATGCGCCGGTATACAGTGTTTTTTTCATTACTGTTCCGTTCATTTGTTTGATTTGGAGCTGGGTAGTGAACCCAAGGTAAAGGATTTCGAAAAATCGCGCTATATTATAGCAGCGATATAATAAAATAGGCAGCCTAAGCTGCCTATTCATTGATATTCTTATTTTTAACTTATTGATTATCTACGTTGACCTGTTAAGTAAACTGGTTACTTAGCCACAGTTAGATAATAAGCTAAATTACTGACCTGCTTTAAGTTTCATGAAGTAATCTTCATACTTCACTGTCTTATCGCCAACCGCAGCTTGCCATTCAACACGATCAAGGTCTTCTTGCGATGGGAATAGCGCAGGGCTATCTTTGAACTTCTCGTTAGACGCTTTAACGGCCGTTAGGTAGCCTGTGTCACGAGAAATTTGCTCAGCAATTTCAGGGCGAAGTAGGAAATCAATCATCTTATGAGCTGCTTCTACGTTTACCGCACCAGAGCTAATCGCAAAGTTATCAACCCAACCGATACCGCCTTCTTTAGGGAAAACTAGTTTGATTGGTAGACCTTCGTTTTGCGCTGCAGCAGCAGAACCGTTCCACAGCATACCAAGACCCACTTCACCAGACATGTAAGGCGCGCCTGGGTTGTCTGAGTTAAATACTAGAACGTTTGGCATAAGCTTTTGTAGCTCAGCGTACGCTTCGTCGATCTCTTTTTCGTTGGTTGTGTTACCAGAGTAACCTAACTTACGCAGTGCGATGTGGAACACTTCACGAGTGTCGTCCATCATCATCAGTTGACCTTCAAGCTCTGGCTTCCATAGATCAGCCCAGCTTTGGAAATCTTCTGGATCGTACATGTCAGTGTTAACAGCAAGACCTGTGATCGCAACTACGTGTGGAATAGAGTAGTCGTTGCTTGGGTCGTACGGCTTATCTAGATAGTTAGTATCTAGATTCTTGAAGTTGTTCAGCTTAGTTTTGTCGATCTTTTGTAGCATACCTTCGTCACGCATCTTAGATACGAAGTAAGTCGACGGCACAACTAGGTCATAGCCTTTGTTGTGTGTTTTTAGCTTTGCGTACAGGGTTTCGTTCGACTCGTAAGTCGAGTAGATCACCTTGATACCAGTTTCATCAGTGAACTGTTCTAGAATCTCACTGTTGATGTAAGGTCCCCAATTCATGAATACCAATTCTTTGTTATCTTTTGCAAATGATGGTGCAGATAACATTGAAAGCGCACATGCACTACCAGCTAATAGAGTAGCCCATTTTTTCATTGACGTTAGCTCCAAACTAAACGTTGCCCGAAGGCAGTAGATAGAAAAACAGAATGGCAATTTACCATTCTGTTTATGATTAACACTTTTTTTGAACTTGAAGTCTCTTAACTTCTTAATCAAGCCAGTCTCTATATAGAGTAGGAGACTTACTTGATTTTTTCTCTCGCTAATGACTGAGAAATGATCACCAGTATTAACGACACCACTAACATCACTGTTGCTAGGGCGTTTACCTCAGGAGAGATACCCACTTTAACCATTGAGTAAATCTTCAGTGGTAAGATTTCATACGTTGGGCCGGTTACGAAAGAGCTAATGATTACATCGTCCAAAGACAGAGTGAAGCTCAATAACCAACCCGCAGCAACCGCTGGCTTAGCAAGAGGCAGAATGATCTGTTTTAGAATCGTCCATTCACTTGCACCTAAGTCTTTTGCTGCTTCTAGCATCTTCACATCAAAGCCATTCAAGCGACTGTATACCGTTACTACAACAAACGGTAGACAGAAGGTAATGTGAGCAGCAAGTAGGGTAAAGAACCCAAGTTGAACACCCATTACCAAGAATAGCGCAAGAAGCGAAATCGCCATTACGATATCTGGAGACATCATTACGATGAACAGCATGCCATTTACGATGCCTTTACCTTTAAATTGGTAACGGAATAGGGCTACTGCTGTAAGGCTCCCGACAATCGTTGCGGCTGTTGCTGAGAACACCGCTACGTTGATCGAGTGCCACGCAGCCTGCATTAGGCTGTCGTTGTTAATAAGCGCGTCATACCATTTAGTGGTGAAGCCACCCCATTTCATACCAAACTTATTGGCATTAAACGAGTTGGCGATCAATACGATAATAGGTAGGTATAGAAAGGCGTATACCAGCGCCATAAAGCTGAACTTAACTGTGCGCCCCATTAGTCTAGCTCCACTTTCTTGTTCAATAGCTTACCTGCTCGGTAGTAGGCATACAGCATCACAGCCATTGCCATGGTCAGTGCGATACTCGTCGCTGCACCAAACGGCCAGTCTCGAGCGTTGAGCACTTGGCTCTTAATCACGTTACCAATCAATAGGTTCTTAGCTCCGCCTAATAGGTCAGAGATGTAGAACATACCTAACGCTGGCAGTAGCACTAACAAACAGCCGCCAATAATGCCCGGCATTGTTAGTGGTAGTACCACTTTCAATAGCGTTTGCAGTTTGTTCGCACCTAAATCTTTAGCCGCTTCTAAATACGTATCGTCCAGTTTTTCAATCGCTGAATACAGCGGCAGAATCATAAACGGAAGTAGGATGTACACTAAACCGATCATTACTGCGGTTTCTGAGTACATGATACGTAGCGGTTTATCAATGATATCTAACGCTAACAAGCTTTTGTTCAAGACACCTTGCGTACCCAGTACAATTTTTAATCCGTATGTACGAATCAAAGAGTTCGTCCAGAATGGTACTATCACTAGGAACAACATGATTGGACGCCACTTCGCCGGCATTTTTGCCACGATGTAAGCGAATGGGTAACCAATAATCAAACAAAGTAGGGTTGCGACAATTGCCATATAGAAAGAGTGCATCAACACTTTAAAATACAGCGGGTCAGCCAAACGCACGTAGTTATCGAGAGTGAAGGTCATCTCGATCAAGTTCGCTTCATCACGAGTTAAGAAGCTAGTACCAATGATCATGATGTTTGGAATCATCACGAACAACACTAACCAACCTGTGATTAAAGCAACAATTGCGTTTTGTAAATTAAACTTCTTGCTCATCTTCTAATACCACTTCCCAGCTCTCAACCCAAGTTACTGCAACTTTTTGGCCCAGTGAGTGATCAACATCAGGGTCATCTTCGTTGAAGAATTCGCTAACCATGACACGCATACCAGATTCAAGTTCTACGACTGAATCTAATGTCATGCCTTTATAGGTTCGCTCGACAATGTGGCCAACAATACCGCGTTGCTCTGACTCTTTAATTTCTTCGATTCGAAGATCTTCAGGGCGAAGCAATACTTGCAGTTTTTGACCCGGTGTTACGTCTTTATCGTGATAGATAATGGACTCTTCACCTTCGATTGTCGCAACAATGCGTTTTTCATCTTGACGAGATTTCGCTGTCGCTTCGAATACGTTAATTTCACCAATGAAACGCGCTACAAATAGGTTCTTAGGCTCTTCGTAGATCTCTCTTGGTGTTCCGTCTTGTTCAATCACGCCATCACGCATAACAATAATACGGTCAGACATAGACAGCGCCTCTTCTTGGTCATGCGTTACAAAAATGAACGTGATACCAAGTTGGCGTTGTAATTGTTTCAGCTCGATTTGCATCTGTTTACGTAGTTTGTAATCCAGAGCAGATAGAGATTCATCCAACAAAAGAACTTTAGGCTTATTAACGACAGCACGAGCGATTGCGATACGTTGCTGTTGGCCACCAGATAGCTGGTGTGGCTTTCGTTGTGCCATTTGTTCTAGGCGCACCATTTTCAAAGCATCCATTACACGAGGTTCAATCTCGCTGTTTGGAACTTTCTGCATGCGTAAGCCAAATGCCACATTGTCGAAAACGGTCATATGCGGGAATAGGGCATAGCTTTGGAATACAGTGTTTACATGCCTTTGTTCAGCAGGAACTTGGGTTACGTTTTGTTCAGCTAATAGTATTTGACCACTATCTGCCGTTTCAAAACCCGCAATCATTCTTAGCACGGTTGTTTTACCACAACCTGATGGGCCTAAAATCGTGAGAAACTCACCATGATTTACGTTTAAATCCAGATTGCCGATGACTTCCTTACCATCGAAACTTTTACTGATGCCAGTTAGCTGTACTACTGGCTTTCCTACTGATTTTTTAGCGTTCAACGTCTGTTTTTCTCCACCTTGGTTCTATTTGAGACCTGTTGCTATACACCTTTAAGGCGCGCATCATAATCACCAAAAACGTGAATTCAAAGCATTTTTTACCTTTCGAAGATAAAAAATTTCGCAGGTAAAAGTAAACATCCTTTACCATACTGTTATTTACTGGGTTTACACCCTAACAAGTGTCTAATTATTAACCATCAAGACGCAAAAGCAAGCCTTGTTACAGATTCATATTTTAGTTTGTATCCGACATATGAGTATAATGAAGGTAATTTTTTATCAATAAGTTAGGTGGCTTCGCTTAATCGGCACACCTAGGTATCAATATGAACAACGACATCGAAAAAGATTTTAATTTGGGCGGTAGTATCAACCGTGCACTTTCTGGCGATTATGAGCTCAAAGCAACGGCTGTATTCCAAGAAGCTTGGAAACATACGATAAGTCACTTTCTTTCGTTTTCCCCAGCGATTATTGCTTTGATGTTTGTGCAGCTCGCTATCTTTTATATCGCACTAAAACTACAGCTTGGTGATCCCGCGGTTATCTTAGATGCAGTTATCGACCCAGAGTCGTTTACGCCACAAATCGTTGAATCGATTTTTATCGCGAACTTTAGCTATGAAGTGATCAGTGCGCCTATCTATGCGGGTATCTGTTTAATGGCAATGAGTCACGCCGCTGGCCTACAAACCAAAGTACGCCACATCGGTAAAGGTTTGCAGTTTACGGTTCCGGTTATTCTAGTGACTTTGTTTAGCCTAATGCTTCAAGGCATCGCAGGTATGATTCTGCCGTTCTTGTCTATCTACTTCTCACTGGCGTTCAGCCATTCGATTCTGCTGATTTGTGATAAGAAAGTGCCGCCAATGCAATCGCTGCTGCTTTCTCTGCGTGCTGTCAACAAAAAAATCTTCACCGTTGCTTCTATCTACCTATTAGTAATGCTGATGTTCATCGTCGCGGCAATGATGTACGGCATTGGCCTTATCTTCGTTTTACCTTTCTTCTTCCACGTGAAAGGGATTCTTTACCGCGAGATGTTTGGCATTAAACTCAAACTGATCGCGTCAGACAGACCAAAGAGCGACGACGACCACAACGGTAGCAACAATAAAGACCCACAGGTATTCGATGCATAACAACTCTAAATTAAGCGCAAGTAAATCACTTGCGCTAAAAGTGACAGCATTAGCCTTAGTTGGCTCGATCTCGTTAGTTGGCCCAATGCTTTACCAACAAGAAGAAGAGCGCAGGCGAGCGGGGCAAAAGGCTCCAGACTCAGAGCAAAACTTTGGTGACTTGACCGTCTCTTCTGATAAGCCAAATTTCGCAGCGATTGAAGATGTAAATAAAAAGAAAGACACCTTCTTTTCTTATCTTCGCCCAAGTATCAACATCGAAAACAAGCGAATCACCAAAGAACGTGCGTTTCTAACCAAGTTTTCAGAGACGGGGTTGAACAATGTTGACTCTGAAGACGCGTCATACGCAAAGAGACTAGGGAAGCTGTATAGCCTGCCTGTACCTTCATCGGGCTTAGATGACGCTTGGCTGAAAGAAATGTTGAATCGTGTAAACGTGCTACCTGAAGCGCTTGTGTTAACTCAGGCGGCCAATGAATCAGCTTGGGGTACATCTCGTTTCGCCACTAAAGCAAATAACTATTTTGGACACTGGTGTTACACCAAAGGTTGTGGCCTTGTTCCGCTACAACGTAACGAAGGTAGCTCGCATGAAGTCGCAACATTCTCTTCAAGCCAAGAATCCGTACATCGGTATTTCATGAACCTTAATCGTAATCGTGCTTACGCCGATCTAAGAGTGATTCGTGCAAAACTTGATGCGCAAGGTGATGATCTTTTAACAACCGCAACGGCGACAGAGCTCACCAATGGCTTGTTAAAATATTCTGAGCGAGGTTCCGACTATGTGACTGATTTACAAGCTATGATCCGTCACAACGAGGTATACTGGAAAAAGTAACTCATTTTGATACCAACTTGGTTGCCTTCGATAGTCGGCTTATACCAGTAATATCACAAAAAGAGCAGCTCATTGGCTGCTCTTTCTATTTATAAACGCTCAACTTCGACAAGATTATAATAATGAAAAAGACAGCACTCGCTTTATTAGCCTCATTAAGCCTTGGGGTTTCTCTTCCTGCTTCAGCGCAAGAATACATGTTCACGTATTCTAAGCTTTATACTCAGCTGAAAAACAACACCAAAGAAGGGCATGATGATGTCAAAGTTGCGGTCTTCTTTGTTGATCAACAAGCTCAGCAAACCTGTCACATCAGCAAAGCTTGGATGGAAAAAGAAGAGCACTACGAAGAGCTAAAAGTCTCTCCGGCCAATGAACTGCTTCTACCGGTAGATCAAAACCTACGCTCAGCAAACCCTCTTATCTTTGTACAAACTCAAGAACAGGAATGTGCGTATTCTTTTGTGGTGATGACTCAAGAGCCTTTAGCTGGCACAGTAGAAGTTGCACAGATAGAAAACCTATTACCACAGATGCAGGCGATGCTTGAAGACGTCAGCGGTATGTTCTCTGGTTGGTTCACGCCAGATATCCAAGGGTTAACGCTAGAGTTCGCTAATAAGCTGGAAGGCAACATCGAGCTTTCAAATGGCAAGCAACTACCAATCAAAGAAGGACGTGCGAAATTCACCTTAGAAGAACTGAATGGAAGTGACAGCATCACGTTGCCAGAACCAACAGTTCGCGTATTGCCGTACATTCCCGCGCAATAATTTTTAACAGAATCATTGTTAGTGAAGTAAAAGCTTAGCGAAATCATCCCCCTAAGTTTTTGCGACATATCTTAAAGCAGCCTCATCGAATAAGATCAGGCTGCTTTTCTTTATCTATGATACCAACCGAGAGCTTGTGAAGCCGCGTTTCTCTGCCGTTTAGGCGCTTATCGAACAATAAAAGCAGAATCTTTCTATTACTCAGCTTGTTTATCCGGCCGTTACTATTTCAACATCAAATAAAAATCCGTATAATCCACGCCCTAAAACAGTCCCACTAGCAATCTACAGTCGGTAATACGACGGTGTGAGAGTCGCAATGAACCAAAACGATAATAGAAAAGAAACACTTGAATTCAACAAACTTCAGAAACGTCTGAGAAGAAATGTTGGAAATGCCATCATCGACTACAACATGATCGAAGAGAATGACGTAGTAATGGCATGTATTAGTGGCGGTAAAGATTCATTTGCGATGTTAGATATTTTGCTACGTTTACGTGAAGCAGCACCGATCAAATTTGATGTTGTGGCAGTAAACCTAGATCAAAAACAACCTGGGTTCCCTGAACACATTCTTCCTGAGTACTTTGAAACGCTGAACATTCCTTACTACATCGTAGATAAAGACACGTATTCAGTGGTTAAAGAGAAAGTGCCAGAAGGTAAAACAACGTGTGGCCTATGTTCTCGTCTTCGTCGTGGTACTTTGTACTCATTCGCAGAGAAGATTGGTGCAACTAAGATCGCTCTGGGTCACCACCTAGACGACATCGTTGAGACCATGTTCCTAAACATGTTCCACGGTGCGCGCTTAAAGGCTATGCCACCAAAGCTTCGTTCAGATGATGGTCGTAACGTTGTTATTCGTCCACTGACTTACTGTCGTGAAACGGACCTAATCAAATACGCAGAACATAAAGAGTTCCCAATCATTCCTTGTAACCTATGTGGCTCTCAAGAGAATCTACAGCGTCAGAACATTAAAGCGATGCTAATTGATTGGGATAAGAAAACGCCAGGTCGTGTTGAGAAGATCTTCAAGTCAATCCAGAACGTAAGTCCAAGCCAACTGGCTGACCGTGAGCTGTTTGACTTCGTGAACCTTCCACTAGACCGTAGTGAAGACCGCAAAGCGTACGAATTCGAAGAAGCTGAAATTTCATCTTCTAACATCGATGAGTCAATGTTCATCGACGTAACGAACGTATAATAAGAATAATCGTTGTAGAGCAGTAGATGCGCCTACAACAGACAAACAAAAACGCCTCAAGCAATGCTTGAGGCGTTTTTTTATAAGTTAAACTTTTCCCTGACCTAACCTTTCGAAAGGTTAGGGTCTAGTGGGCTGACGTAACCAGACGGTTTAAGAGCCAACACATCACAGTTAATCTTATCGATAACATGTTCCGCGGTATTACCAATAAACACGGCAGACAAGCCAGTACGACCCGTTGTACCCAGAATCACCATCGCAGCGTTATTTTCAGAAGCGACGCGAGGAATAACATCTTCTGGCAAGCCTTGTTCAACCACAGTTTGTTCTTCACACATACCGTGCTTCTGGCGCAATGCTTTCATTGCCGTTAAGTGATGGCCACGAACCGCATCGGTATAAGACGTTGGATCAAACTCTGGCAGTTCAATGGTAATATTCGCAGGTGTCACAGGGTAGGCATTCACCAAGAACGGTTCCGCATCCAAACGACCGGTGATCTCTAGCAATCTGTCGACCATTGTATCGTTAAGCTCTAAATGAGCTTCTGTTTCAGAACCTACATGAACGGAAGCAAAAATCTTCGCGTGATCTGGCCAGAAATCGTTTTTAACCAATAGCACTGGGCTAGGGCACTTTCTCAATAGATGCCAATCGGTTGGAGTGAAGATGACAGATTCCAAAGTATCATGCTTACGCGTGCCTTTGATTAAGATGTCGTGTTCGCCACTGTAAACCTCGGCTATGATCGCTTCGTACGGGCGGTTGTGCCAAACCACTTGTACGTTAAATTCAATAGAATCATCTAGGTAAGGTTCTGCGACTTTATTCATCCAAATTTCGCGTTGATGAATTACGCCTTTGCGCATTGCGTCTCTTTCATCGATAGAGAGCATAGATGTCATTTCATACGAGAAGTCGTATATCGACAAAAAGAAAGTGATGTGGCTTGTTGAGGTGCTTTTCTTAGCAAGTTGGATAGCACGAACTAGAGCAGGTTGCTCATCGTGATTAATGTCTGCGACAACTAAAATTTTGTTATAGATACTCATAACTAAGCCTACTTTTCAGACCGAACATATAAATAATGTAGCGTAGTTATGGAGAGATTAAGAGAAATATAAGAGGTTTTAAGAGAGAAACATGATGTAGCTCATTATTGAACTACATCATTGATATCTAGACTATTCTTTTGAAACGCCAGCAAGTTCCATCAACGCATCGTGATCTTCGATAGTGATATATTTGCCTTTAACGCTCAAGATGTCTGCTTTTTGGAAGCGACCTAGAAGACGGCTGATTGTTTCAACAGTCAAACCAAGGTAGTTACCAATATCGCCACGAGTCATCGTTAGGCGGAACTCACGCGGGCTGAAGCCACGTTGAGAGAAGCGAGTCGAAAGGTTGTAAAGGAATGCAGCAAGACGCTCTTCCGCGTTCTTCTTAGAAAGAAGCAGAATCATTTCTTGGTCACCTTTAATCTCGTTACTCATCAGGCGCATAATTTGCTGACGCAATTTAGGCATTTTTCCTGATAGGTCATCAAGAATCTCATATGGGATTTCACATACCATAGAAGTTTCTAGCGCTTGTGCAAAACTAGGGTGTTGGTCACCAGTAATCGCATCGAAGCCAACAAGATCGCCCGCTAGGTGGAATGCAGTAATCTGCTCATCACCTTGCTCGGTAATCGTGTAGCTCTTGATCGTTCCAGAGCGAATAGCATATAGAGATTTAAGCTCGTCACCGGCTTTAAATAACTCTTGGCCTTTTTGAATAGGCTTTTTTCTCTCAATGATCTGATCAAGTTGATCGAGTTCAGATTCATTCAAAGTAAACGGAATACAGAGCTGGCTAATACTACAATCCTGGCAATGGATCGCACAGCCACCAGACTGAACACGTTTCGTCACAGGCTTTTCAGAAATCATAACAATCTTTCACTATTTGATATACGTCAATATTTTAGCATTCCTTTATCCAGTTGGGTAGTAAAAAAACCGGATTTAAAGATCACCTATACGGTATAAATAATGAGCTGCAATGCCATATATCCGGTATAGAAACCGTAAAGGAGGATTAAAATTGCGCCTAATTGGCGAAATAAGTCAGCTTGTTGCAGTTTTTTGAGGAAATTAGCGCCCATGCCTACTGTGAGCATTGCTGGAAGCGTACCTAAACCGAAAGCAAGCATGATACCGGCACCGTTGTACCAACTTCCTGATACGGCCGCCCACGTAAGCATTGAGTAAACTAAGCCACATGGTAGCCAACCCCAAATAAAGCCAAACGGCAAAGCATGGCTAGGGTGCTTCAAGGGTAGAAATGATTTACCTAAAGGAGAGATATAGCGCCATAGTTTCTGCCCGACTTTTTCAAAGAACAACAAGCCGAACCACCATTTACCGATATACAAACCTAAGACGATCATAAAGCCAGCTGCAAATAATCGCAGCCAACCTAGCAGAGCGTTAAAATCGCTTAGCTGACCTATCGAAGAGATTGCACCGCCAATCACACCACCAATCACGGCATAACTTAGCAAGCGCCCTAGGTTATAAAGTAGGGGAATAACAGGGGAAGGTTTACTGTTGCCAATCGAAAGAAGCGACGCAATACCACCACACATTCCCATGCAATGGCCTGCGCCGATCAATCCAACAACAAAGGCTCCGATCCAATCAGGCGTCATCGTTCTTTTTGTCTACGTTAGTTTGGCTTTCGCTGTTAGCTTTCTCATTCTTGACAGGTTTACTATCAGAATGGTTGTGAGCCTTTTCGTCTTCATCAAACAGTATATTGTGACCTTGACGTTCTAGGTCTTCAAACTGTTCGCTCTTCACCGCCCATAGAAAAATACCAACAGCGATGCACACCAGTACAATCGCAATGGGGATCAGGATGTATAAACTTTCCATTATTTACCTTGCTCTTTTAAAAGCCTTAACGAGTTAGACACAACAATAATAGAGCTGGCAGACATGCCCACAACGGCAATGTATGGAGCAACCAAACCCGCGACAGCCAATGGAAGGATAAGTAAGTTATATCCTAATGACCAAGCTAGGTTTTCACGAATTATCTTACGTGTTTTTAACGCCAAAGTACGCGACTTAAGTAATCTATCGAGCTTATCACCCAGTAACACCATATCCGCAGAAGCTTTCGCCACGTCTGTACCGCCGCCCATAGCGACAGAAAGGTGGGCACCTGCAAGAATAGGGGCATCGTTAATGCCATCGCCAACCATCATGGTAATGTCACTTGCATCTCGAGAGTTCAGGTAAGCAAGTTTATCTTCAGGTTTCGCGTTAGCAACAATATCAGTAATACCAATCTCTTCAGCAACAGGCTTCGCGTTAATCAAAGAATCGCCAGTAAGCAGAGTTGTTTTGATGCCCGCTTCTTTAAATTGCTTAATAAACTCGATGCTTTCTTTACGGATTGGATCTTCATAAGTAAATGTAGCGATATGACGACCCGCCATCGACAAGTAAATGCCGTTGCTTTCCGATGGTTGAGCTTCACCTAGAATGAATTCACTACTACCAATCGCAACTTCTTGGCCATTCCACTCACCAGTGATACCTGAACCAATCACGTTATTAACTGACTCTACTTCGATCTCATCAGAAAGATGAGTCTTGAACGCTTTAGCGATAGGGTGGTTAGCGTGTTGTTCCAGGCTCGCCGCTACTTTGAGACAAGTGTCTTTATCAAGTTCAGCGAAGGTTTCAACTTGGCTGATACGAATATCACCCTCAGTCAATGTACCTGTTTTATCGATGATCAAGTGATTCACTTTGCACAAGGTTTCGAATACGTGGCCTTTGCGCAGCAAAATACCGAAGTTACCCATGCGAGACGTTGAACAAGTAATCGCCGTCGGTGTTGCCAGTGACAGAGCACAAGGACACGTTGCGACCAATACCGAAAGCATGATCCAGAAAGCGTCTTCTGGTCGTGTTTGGTGCCAGTAAAACCAAGTGCCGAATGAGATGATTAAGATAACCGCAACAAAGTATCGAGCCACAACATCAGCAATTTCTGCAATGCGAGGTTTAGACAGTTGCGCTTCGTCTTGCAGGCGAACGATGTTGGAAATCACCGAATCCGCTTTTGATGTCATCACTTCCAGTTCAAACGACTCGTCACCATTCAATGTACCAGCGTAGACAGTATCGCCTTCGTTTTTGACCACATGGATAGATTCGCCAGTCAGCATCGATTCATCGATATGAACTCTGCCAGACAATACTTTGCCATCGGCAGGAATGTGCTCACCCGGTAGAACGCGAATTTGGTCGCCAACTTTTAAGGTTTTGACTGGAACTTGTTCGCCATCTAACGTTGTTGCCATAGCAGGAACGAGCTTAAGCAGGTTACCACTAGCAGCGGCGGCTTTACGACGAGCGCGCATTTCAAGGAAACGACCAAGCAGTAGGAAGAAGGTAAACATCGAGATAGATTCGAAGAATACTTCACCTTTCTCTGTCACCGTTGCGACCAAACTTGCAACGTAGGCAAACAAAAGAGCGATCGACACAGGTACATCCATACCCAATGTTCGACCTTTGAGGCTACGCCACGCGTTGATATAGAAAGGCAATGCAGAGTAGAGCAGAACCGGTGTTGCAAAGATTAAGCTCACCCAACGGAAGTAGCTTTTGAATTCGGGCTCAAGGTTACCGAAGACTTCAAGATACAACGCCACAGCCAGCATCATGACCTGCATGGTTGCTAAACCAGCAATACCAAGACGATAGAGATAATTCTTCATCGATCGATGATAGGCGGCTTCTTGTTGATCAGCCTCAAAAGGTGCGGCTTTGTAGCCTAAGGTATGGATTGCAGACAACAGCTCGCTCAGTTTCGTCTGAGTGTTGTCCCAACTGAGCAGGGCGCGGTTAGTCGTGGTATTAACACGAATACTAACAACCCCTAACTTTGAAGAGACTTGCTTTTCAATAAGCCAAGCACAAGCAGCACAAGAGACACCTTCTAGTGACAATGTCACTTCAGAGGTGTTTTCAGAGTTACGGACGAACTCCAATTGAACATCTTCGTTGTCGTAATGACTGAGTGCCAGAAGTTGCTCTGGCACGAGATCCGCTTTTTCAGCTGGAGCGGTACGATATTGGTAGTAAGAGACCAGACCGCTATCAACGATTGTCTGGGCTACGGTTTCGCAACCCGGACAACACATAGGTCGCACCGATCCTAAGATTTCTACTTTAAAATCCGTTTCCGCTGGTACATCTTCACCGCAGTGATAACAGGATTCACACATAAGATTTAGTTCGTTAGTTGAGTAGGAGTATCAATAGGGAAGTTCATGCGACCTTGCACTAACCATTCAGAATCATGCGGAGAAAGCTCGATAAACCATGGACCTTGCATTTCATGATCCAGAGTCAACGTGTAGTTGCCTCTCGCATCAGCGGTCAGTAGCTGAGTAAAATCACGGTCAGGCAGCGTTCGGTGCACGAACATTGCGCTAATAGCAGGGAAGTGGTCTAGTTTGCCTTTGTCGAGAGTAATGATAACTGAGTTACCTTTCTCGCTAACTGAAGCTGATAAGCCAAGCTCTTTAGCAACATTTACTTTCGAAATGTCGACATTAATACCTTTACCTTTTTTATAGTAATCTTCAGTGACAACGTTAACTGAATGGTTGGTAAGTATCGCGACTCGAACCAATGTTAGCATAGAAACGCCAACGGTTAGGAAGATCAAAAACCACGGCCAAAACTGCTTATACCAAGGTTGTTCCATATTATTATTCTCAATATATACAATGAAATAAAACTAATTTTTACAAACACTTAAGGTTATAACTGTAAAAGAAAGACAGCCCCTTAAGAAGGGGCTGTTATTATTATGTTACTCTTTATCTGAGTTGCTGAGGCTCCAGACGTAGGCAGAGACGAGCTGAACCTTATCCTCACCGAGGATGTCCTTCCAAGCCGGCATTACACCAGAACGTCCGTACATGACTGTTTCCGTCACATCAGCGCGAGAATCGCCGAATAGCCAGTCGCGGTCAGTCAGGTCAGGGGCGCCAACAGCAGGGTTACCCTTACCATCAGTACCGTGACACGCTGCACACACTACAAAGCGAGCTTTACCAGCCTCTGCTTCACGTGCGTTTACGCTACGACCAGAAAGGCTAAGCGTGTAGCTAACTACTTCTTTTACGCCTTCTTCGCCAAGAGCGTCTTTCCAACCTGGCATTTGACCGACACGACCATGCATGATGGTAGTAACGATAGCTTGTGGTTCACCACCATATAGCCATGCGTCATCAGTTAGGTTCGGGAAACCTTTCTGACCACGTGCATCAGAGCCGTGACACTGAGAACAGTTTTGTAGGAACAAACGTTGGCCCACTTTGATTGCATCGGCATCTGATGCAATGTCAGGGACAGAACGTAGACCGTTTTCGTCGTGAGCTAGCTTTCTGAAAGCTTCACCAAAGTAGGTGTCAGCATCATCAAGTTCTTTCGCGTATGCGTCTAACTGTTTGTTTGCTTGCGCAGCAGCGATTGCAGAGCGAGACTCTTCTACGCTACGAACTGTTTGGTTTGAACTCGTCCAACCTAGTAGACCTTTAAAGTTGCCAAGGCCTGGGTATAGAGCTAGATAAACAGCTGCAAACACAATTGTGCTAACGAAAAGGTATGTCCACCATTTAGGTAGCGGGTTATTAAGCTCACGAATACCATCGTATTCATGGCCCATATCCTGACCTTCTTCTACACCTGTTTTATCGTTGGAACACCAACGAAGTAAGGCTGCACAGCCAATCAATGTACCGATTGTGATTACTGTTACCCAAATACTCCAGAATGTACTCATTACTTCGTCACTCCTTGATTTTTATCTTTCGCAGGTGCTTCATCAGCGAACACTAGGTTTGCATCTTCGTCGAAGCGCGACTTACGATTTTTACCGAAAGCCCACCAAACGATGCCGATGAAACAAGCAAAAACAGTAACAGTCCAAACACTTTGAAATGTAATAATGTCCATAATTATTCCTTATTTCATTGCGTGGCCAAGCGATTGAAGGTAAGCGATGATTGCATCCATCTCTGTTTTTCCTTCAACATCTTGTTTAGCGTTAGCAATTTGTTCGTCTGTGTAAGGAACACCAAATTGATTACGGAAGATTTCAAGCTTCTGTTTAGTCAATTTGCCATCAAGTACATTCTCAGCAAGCCATGGGAAACCAGGCATGTTTGATTCAGGAACAAGTTCGCGAGGGTCGATAAGGTGAACACGGTGCCACTCATCAGAGTAACGATCACCAACACGCGCTAGATCAGGACCAGTACGCTTAGAACCCCATAGGAATGGGTGTTCCCAAACACTTTCGCCAGCTACAGAGTAGTGACCGTAACGTTCAGTTTCAGAGCGGAAAGGACGAATCATTTGGCTGTGACATACGTTACAACCTTCGCGAATGTAGATATCACGACCTTCCATTTCCAGAGCAGAGTAAACACGTAGGTTTTCTACAGGTTCAGTAGTCTGCTTTTGGAAAATAAGCGGGGTAATTTCTACTAAAGCACCAAAACTGATAGCAATAACGATAAGAATCGCTAGTAGGCCAACATTCTTCTCTACCAACTCATGGCGATTATTTGAATTTGAGCTCATTCTAAATCTCCTTAAGCCGGTTGAGGGATAGCTTTAAGGCTATCTTTAGGTGCAGAAACAGTTTTGTACGTGTTGTATGCCATTAAGAACATACCAGATAGGAAGATGAAACCACCTAAGAAACGTACAAAGTAGAACGGGTAAGACGCTTCTACAGATTCAACGAAGCTGTAAGTTAATGTACCGTCAGAGTTAACTGCACGCCACATCAGACCTTGCATCACGCCAGAGATCCACATTGCTACAATGTAGAAAACCGTACCAATCGTTGCTAACCAGAAGTGAACATTGATTAGGGATACAGAGTACATACGCTCTTGACCAAATAGTTTAGGAACTAAGTGGTAAACCGAACCGATAGAAACCATTGCAACCCAACCTAACGCACCAGAGTGAACGTGACCGATAGTCCAGTCCGTGTAGTGAGATAGTGCGTTAACCGTTTTGATTGCCATCATTGGGCCTTCGAAAGTCGACATGCCGTAGAATGATAGAGAAACGATTAGGAAACGTAGGATTGGGTCGTAGCGAAGCTTATGCCACGCACCAGATAGAGTCATAATACCGTTGATCATGCCACCCCAAGATGGAGCAAACAGAACCAAAGACATAACCATACCTAGAGATTGAGTCCAGTCAGGAAGTGCAGTGTAGTGTAGGTGGTGAGGACCAGCCCAGATATACAGAGACACGAGAGCCCAGAAGTGAACAATCGACAAACGGTAAGAGTAAACAGGGCGACCAGCTTGTTTAGGAACGAAGTAGTACATCATGCCTAGGAAACCAGCTGTCAATAGGAAGCCTACCGCATTGTGTCCGTACCACCATTGCACCATTGCATCGATCGCTCCGGAATAAATCGAGTACGATTTAAACGCAGAGACAGGAACAGCTAGGCTGTTAACGATGTGCAACACGGCAACCGTGATAATGAAGGCTCCGAAGAACCAGTTTGCTACGTAAATGTGCGATGTCTTACGTTTAATCATGGTTCCGAAGAACACGACCGCATAAGCTACCCACACAAGAGTAATAGCAATATCGATTGGCCATTCAAGTTCTGCGTATTCTTTACCAGAGGTTAAACCTAACGGTAAAGTAATTGCAGCGGACAGGATAATCGCTTGCCAACCCCAAAAGGTAAAGGCTACGAGAGGGCCACCAAAGAGACGCGTCTGACAGGTACGTTGTACAACATAATATGATGTTGCAAACAGCGCACTTGTACCGAACGCAAAAATAACCGCATTAGTATGCAGGGGACGTAAACGACTGTACGTCAACCACGGCGTATCAAAGTTTAGCTGTGGCCAAACTAATTGAGCGGCAATCAAAACACCAACGCCCATACCGACAATACCCCACAAAATTGTAACTAGGGTAAATTGACGGACGACCGTATAGTTGTAGTTTTGTTCAAGCTGCTTTTCTTGGCTCATTTGCATGCTTCCAATTTCTTATTTACTACACTTTACTTCCAACACGACTCACGTCGTAATGCCACCCAAATTAGAAAAGGAAATTCAGCCTATTCAGGGCTTTATTTCCACTTGCTGATTTTAAAAAAAAGTGGCATTTTCAACGCGACACTATACTTGAATTAACAAATCAATGACAGAGTAGTAACCTTACGCTTGGTCTGGAATTGGATTTTTATTTAAAAACTTTGAACTTTGTAACAAGGAGTAAAGATTATAATGGCGGCACAAAAGCTAACAAAAGGCAGGCTTGTTCAAATTATCGTCATGTTGGTTATTTTAATAGCTGCATTTACTTGGAGAACAGTAACATACGATAATAACGAAACAGCAAACTGTATAGTTTCAAAACCTTGTAAATTTGGTATTGATAATCATAATGTTTCAGTTTCAAGCAATAACCTAGGGTATTCGATCGAAACATCTAAAACTGGCAAATTTATCATTAGCTATAATGAAAGCGGAATTCTGGAAGAAAAAGGACCATCAAATTGGCTGTTACAAACTAGTGATAAGACCTCCTCAATAACGGTTACATTTCCACAACAGGTGAGCACGTTTTCTGTAAACCTTTCTAAGGAGTAACAGAGAGAAACTGGGGCACACCTCGGTTCTTTTGATAGAAACATGTACCAAATCAGTGAAACACAATGCATTAAAGTGTTATAAAGAGAGCATTAATAAAGTTACCCAGAATCTATGAAATTTCTATCAAAAGTCTCTTACTCCCTAGACGATAAAATCGCAGTAGATGAGTTGCTCAGCGGGGTGGAAAACCCTGACGATATTGCTTGTCTTATTTGCTACTGCACAGAAGAGTATTCGACACTCGCTGTGCAGAGATATTTCGTAGATGCTCTCCCGAACACTCCCATACATGGCTGTACTACTTGTCACGGCATTATGACCGAAACTGGTTTTCATTCTGGTCCAGTCATTGGCGTCCTCATTATTCATGACTCGGGGATCAACGCCTATGGTACGGGAATCGAACATTTCAGCGACTCCATAGACCGCAGTACCTTCAGCGCGATAGACAAAGCACTCAAGAACGCCAACCGAGAAGGTGAAATTCCTGATCTTATCTTGCTGCATTCCACACCGGGTAACGAAGAAAAGGTGATGGCGGCTATCGATAAGAAATTTGGTACTGAAGTGCCAATTATTGGTGGCAGTGCTGCAGACAACCAGGTTTCCGGAAATTGGAGTATCTTCACCGAAGAGTCGCTGTCTATAAATGGTGTGTCTTTAACGGTAGTGTTTGCGTCTCAGTCCATCTATTCCTCTTTCAGCGCGGGTCATACGCCTACGCGGTATTCAGGCACCGTGACCAAAGTAAGAAACCGAATTTTGTTGGAGATAGACCACAGGCCAGCCGTCACCGTTTACAACGAATGGACTAATTTCCACTTAGATGGCAGTGATGATGGCTACATATTCGAAAAGTCGTCAGTCTACCCATTAGGCAGGAAAGTCGGCTCTTCTTACGATTACCCATATTTCAAATTATCTCATTCGATCAGAGAGACGGAGTGTAATGGGATTGAGCTGTTCACAGACATCAGTGAAGGCGACACCATCTACCTGATGCAAGGGTCTAAGCAGCAGTTGATTAGCCGCGCCGCGAATATCATTCACTCCTCATACTACAACGACATGGATCTTGAAGAGAAACTAGGGGCGATCAATATCTTTTGTGCAGGCCCAATGTTGAACCTTAAACAAGATATGGATGAGGTTTGTGACCAAATAAATCAAGCACTTAATGGGCTCCCATACATATGTCCGTTTACGTTTGGTGAACAAGGCAGGCTCTCTGGTGGCGAGAATGCACACGGGAATTTAATGGTATCGTCTGCAACGTTTTATAGGTTGAAAAAGTAATGGGTTCTGAAGGTCAAGAAGCGCTGCAAGAAGCACGTATTGAACTGCAAAAACTAAAAGCCCGTGAGCGAAAGCTGGCTGAAGAGAACAGGGTGATCTTATCAACCATCTCTGCGATCAGTAAGGCAAGTAACATATCTGAGATATTCTCCAGTCTCGAGTTCGTGCTCAAAAAATACATTAAGTTTGATGACTTTATCGTGGTATCAAGGGTAGGGAACGAAGGCAGTTTCAAAACCCTGCTAAGCAATAACAAAGTCTTCGAACAGATGAATTGGAGTGATTGTGGCAAGTTATCTCGAGTGATCAATGGAGAATGCGCCATCCTTTTTGAACCCAAGTCTCTGGGTGAATTCAATTCCTTACATCCCATTATCCTCGATCAAATCAACTCTGTTCTAATTACTGGTATCGATAGCGGACTAACACAATCCGTCATCATCTTTATCCACTCGAATACCAAGCACTTTAGTATTGAAACTAAGGCCACACTAAACCGTTTTCGACCGTTGATAGAGCGTGCTGTTTTCGATATTGAGAACAAAGAAAAGCTTGAAGCAACCGTTCGAGAACGTACCGCAGAGCTTGTCACAGCAAGAAAAGACGCAGAAAGAGCCAACAAGGCCAAGTCTGAATTCCTCGCGATGATGAGTCATGAATTAAGAACACCGCTAAATGCCATAATTGGCCTAATAGACACCCTAAAATCCACATCATTGAACGAAGAACAACAGTCTATACTGCTTAATATGAGCACATCATCTGAGCTATTGCTGGCAATTATCAGTGACGTATTGGATTTTTCTAAGATTGAATCTGGGTGTTTCTCGTTGGCTCCTCAATGGAGCAACGTAAGAGACACTGTAACTTTTGTATTGTCTGAACAAAAGAAGACAGCAGACGATAAAGGTTTGCCGCTAACAGTAACTAGCGATATCCCTGAAGGTGAACTTCATTACATCGACCCAAGTCGCTTGGCACAAATCCTATTTAATTTGATCGGTAACGCGATTAAGTTCACTGAGCGTGGGCATGTCCATGTTTCTATAAAGTACCAGCAGAGCTCTTTCTATATAATGGTGGAAGACACAGGGATTGGCATTAGCTCGCAACAACTTTCGTCGCTGTTCAGTCCATTTGTGCAAGCTGATAGCACAATCACACGTAGATTTGGTGGCACAGGTTTAGGCTTGGCCATCACTAAAAGACTGGTTGAACTGATGCGCGGGCGCATATCGGTAAAGAGTGAGCCTGGAAAAGGCTCCAAATTCGAAGTACAGTTGCCAGTGCTTACTAGAGTTACGAATAATCTGGCTAACAAAGAAGACGAATCTTCACGAGAGTTAAGAAGCCGTTATTCAGTGTTAGTTGTCGAAGACAATCCAACGAATCAAATGGTGATAAAGTTAATCCTTACAAGACAAGGCCACGAGGTTTTCATCGCAAGTAATGGTGAAGAAGCGATTGGCTTTATTGAAAGAGGCAACGAATCAATAGACATTATCTTAATGGATGTGTCGATGCCGGTCATGGATGGATTAACCACAACCAAATACATGAGAGACGCAAACATCAAAACACCAATCGTTGCGCTAACAGCACACACATCAGTAGAAGACAAATGTTCGTGCTTAGATGTCGGCATGAATGATTTCGTGACCAAGCCAGTAAGAACTAAAGAGATCACAGAAGCAATTGATCGATTAATGCTTGAAGTCTAATAAACGTATTCTTAATCGAAGATTAGGAAATATGTTTATTAGGTATTTTATGGTAAATAGCCTTACTGTTAAATAGAACATCGATTTGGTAGATAAACAAGAGGCAGGGCATCGCACAAAGATACCTGCCTTATAAATACCAAACACCATTTAACATAATACACATAATACGCAGTTAATATGTAAGCCCCAGATAGTAATGTCACTTTTGAGCTAGATTAAAATGTCCTCCTAAGCTTACCTATATTGGTCTGCTTAGGAATTATCCGGATGCTTATTACAATGGACGTTTGTGGCCGTCAAGTTAGCTTAAGCCCTCCTGATAGAGTTGGTATGAGCATTTATTTTTATGTAGCAAAGAACGAGTCCTATCAAAAACACGGTTTCTCGATTCAATGAACCAATCAATACCACCAATCAGGCAGTCAAAATAACCATTTTAAATCAATGATATAAAAGTAGTTGCAAGTTTCATCTATACTCCGTCGCTGTATTAAATCGGAGCCAAAATTTTGCAAACAAACAATGACCAAAAGCAAGCAATTATCTTATGCGCACTACTAATCATTGGATCTACTTTCTTTAATGTTGACCTAATGGTGGCGAGTACTGGTGAGCAAGTCATCTCCTTTGTTTCTGCGTTTATCACATACGTTGCCATTATTTGTTTGTTCTTACGATTCACTAATGTGGACGTTATCAGTTCTAATTATCGAATCTTGATCGGTGTTAGTTTTGTTGGCATGACGATCTTAGAGAATGTTTACCCGGTCATCCTGTACAGTGACCAAATATTTATTACTGAGTACTACGTTATCTTTTGCATCGAACTCGTTCTAAGTATCTACGTTACGAACGTCATAATTAATGTATCCAATATACTTGGCATGTTGGGAAGGCTCTCTCTACTCGATTCATTGCAGGCGAAGAGAAAAGTAAGACGAGATTCAAAAGCTGAAGCAACTCGGGTATATAAAAAGCTCTATCCAGTATTGGAGCTCCTTCTTGATCAAGGCTATAGTTTTGATTCACTGGAAGTTAAAGGTATTGTTAAAGTGTTAGGCGACTTGCCAGCATTGGGAAAGAAGCGAAAGAACTTCGCTAAATCTTATCTCAGAGATGAATTCACATTACGTAAGTTACCGCGTGATCCTTCACACTTAAAAGGGCAAACGCTGTGGCATTAATATCTTCAGATAAAACACTGACACCTAAATCAATTGTCCGTTAGCGCACTTCGGCATTGCATCAACAGACGTGTCAGACCAATCGACTTACGTCATCGCTAGATAAAGCGTTAAACACACTATCGCACTCTCATTGGTAAGGCCGTATGCCATCAATTTTTGGCCTTTCTGGGCTGTAGCTAGTTTCAGCCTCAAGAAGGAGTTGTTAAAACTTCCGAGCAATCCAACAAGTTACGTTGTATCTTCCTAAAAAGCTACAACTTGAAAGCTTAGCCTTTATGCAAAATAAACCACTTTAACAGGCTACTATTTCGTGTTTAAATTTTGATCTATCAAACAGTTATATGAATAAATTTGGTGATTAAGCAATCAAATGCTATGCATTCAATCCTTAAAAATAAATTAAAGTGTTAACATCAGGCAATTTTGTAAACTAGGTGTTTGATATGTTGCCTAAACTTTATAAGTTCAGATCGCTCCACGACAGAAACATACAATCTATTTCCGAGTGTTCGTTGTGGTTTGATTACGCTAAAACTTTTAATAACCCTTTTGAATCTAACCACGTATTCAACAAAGAGCTTCAACAAAACTTTAAGATCATGTGTTTCTCTCAGTCGAACGACCACCCAATACTATGGTCGCAGTATGGTGACAACTTTAAAGGCATGTGTATCGAGTATGATCTCAACTGCTATAACGGCTAGGCCAATCTCAACTGTTTTGAAGTCCAGTATGAAGACGAACCGAATATGTTCCGCCCGGCATCGCTAAGAGGTTTACAAACATCAAGACTGGGAGCTGAGATATTCAAAATTAAGCATTCTAATTGGCGTTATGAAAAGGAATACCGCTGGGTATTACCTGATGACGAGATGATCGGAAATAAACTCTACCTTAATAGAGAGTGCCTAAGCTCGGTGATTCTGTCAGAGCACGCTCCTGCCGACAGGAAATTGAAAGTTCTGATGACTTGCCAGCGCCTTGGTATCCCTGTTAAACACGCAATAGCAAAGCAAGAGTCGTTTACCTTCGAAGTGGTCAGTTAAGTAGAGTGTAATCCTACTGTTTAGCGCCAAAACAAGACATTCACATAAAGTTACAGCGCAACAAAAAAGAGAGCGACATTAATGAGACTCTCTCTTTTTATTACATGTTCACCGTAAGCTTTCCCAATCCTTTATCTTGCATCTGCTCAATCGTCGCGATAGACATTTGAACAGTTGAAAACCAATAAGGTCGGTGCTTAACGTTAAATAGTTCACTATTATCTAACGCCTCGAAAACAGAATATTTTCTACCTTGAGCCAAAGCTGCACCATAAACCGTTCGCTCAAGTACTGGAATGTCATTCACTTCCTCTAGAAGTGCCCTCTTGATGAACTGATTTCCAGGGCTCCAATCTATAAATTCAACGAGGTTTTTTAGTAGCTTAAGCTCTAGCTGCTCGACCATTGATTCAAGAAACTGTGTGTTTGGCATCACCTCAGTACAAGCATAATATTCGTCATGCTTGTCACTTGCTTCACGATAACCAAGCATCGTTTTTACCAATGCGTCTTCAAACGTTGAAGAAAAGTGGTTACAAATTAAAAACAAAGGCAGAACTCTCAACACACCAAGTAAAATGCCTACGTTAGGATCTTTAACCGACGTTTCTTGAAGTCGAATTCGAGTCGCATTTGACGTCACGACCAAGTGTTGCCAAACCTTAGGTGTGATGTGTTTAATGTTGCCATCATTCCACTTAATCAGCTGTTGACTCATTAACAATGGGAACAATAAACGACAATTTTCTATTCCTATTTGTCGTGCTGCAACTTTTGGATCGAGAATTACCTTAGATTTCTTTCCATATTTATCTGCAAACTCTTGATTGGAAACAAACTCGATTAAACTTGAGCTCAATGGCCTACTTTTCGCGGATATTTCATGGAGTTTGGAAAAGTTTAAAGATGGCGAATACGCAACACTAGCGAACTGATTGTAATCGGGTAAGTCTGAAAACAACGAACTTATTAAGGTACCTTGAAGCTTCTCAAGCATTAGCGCAGAAGCGGCATTGCTGACATCATCGATAACGTATCGTAAGGTTTGTTGCTTCGCGTCGACTTTTTCACGATGAGCATTGACTCTATCCTGCTCGCAGCGCAATAAAATACGTTGATTGTGAGATATGCGGTCAGATTCATCAAATATGACACTATCACAATACCTATTTTCCAAACTTAGTAACGTGTCTACTGTAGATTGTGCGAGCTTATATTCAGGTGAGATTAACCATCGATTAAAGCGAGCTTCAACATTGATTGAGACCTTCCTTGAGATCTCAACTACTTCAGGGGTATAACTTTTATTTGCTAACAACAACCGTGACTTTCCTTTGCCGTAAATGCTCTTGTATCGGCATATCCTGCCTTTATAACAAAACTAATATTAATAGAAATTAGAGATTGGTTCACGAAATTGTTTCAATAAAATTAAGGATATTTAGTTATAGTGCGTTGAGAGTGGCTAGTGTGTGATATGTAGCCGGATATACTTTTCTGGAAAGCTGTATTTGAACCTTTTCTTCGTCGGTAGGTGTTTTTTCGCCTGCTTGCAAACTTTACTATCTCCAGACGTTCTCACCTTTTTGATTCTTGCATAACCTTTAGAGTGCTTCATCTCAATCATCAGATCGCAATAACCCTCGAAATCAACATTACTCTTGTTGAGCCCTTTCATGACGGTGACTTTTATCTTTTTAGCTACAGGATTAACCAATGCATCGTCGGGAAAAGCGACTGGGGATAAAAAACATAATAGTAATACTAGATATCTCATACTGCTCTCTCTTTGTTGAGGGTGAGAACAGTATGCGGAGATTTAAGAGAAATGAAGGATTAACTTAGTATGAGGATTGACCAGCTAACGCGTAACTCTCAACGATTACGCTTTCTTTGAGCCTTTAGACTTAAAACCATTATGCGGGAACACGTTACGAATACGTTGCTGTACGTTTTTAGGAACATCTTTAGTGAACTTGAGATTGTAACCAGAACGTTTTGCATACACTTTTAGCTCGCCTTTAAAGATATTGTTATGACCAATCTCTTGAAGGTTGTGTTTAAAGCTCGGTGGAAGATGCCCTTTAACTTGTTCGATCGCCCCGTCGCTAAATTTAATTTTCAATACCGGTCGATCGACTGCTACTAACCAAAAAACTAATACCGCACCGATTAAGATTACGTACATCATAATGTCACCACTACTGTTGATGGTTATTTATCGTCAGAAAGGAGCTTGCTTAAGTCTTCTTTGAGGCTAGTCACCGTCTTGCTGGCCTGCTCACTACGAGACGCTTCGCTAACCAAATACTCGATGGCATCTGAGAGCGTACAACCTAGCTCGTTCGCACGTTGAGATAGCTTTTCCCATACACGGTAATCAAGGTCGATTGATTTCTTCTTTGTATGAACTTGTTCAGCATTGAAGTGGCGTTTTCGCTTAGCTCTGATCGCTTGTTTAAGCTTGTTATCGAGCTCAGGAGACATGTTGTTAGAGATCCACTCAAGAACACCCGTAGGCTGGTGTTCCAGCTTCAATAAGGCTTGAACAGCAACGTCAGCTTCACTTGAATCAATATGGCAAGTAATCGATTCACCTTCTTTCCACTTTTTGACCAGATAGTTCCATTTCCAACCACATTCCAAGTTTTCAAGTTGCTGATATTTCATGTCTAATCTCGAGAGTTAATCCTAGTGACAGCGTAACCCAGAATGGGTTATTTCACAATTATTGTCTTGAAAGAATAGACCAAGATCATACTTATATTAGCTTAGTGATTAGTAACTACCACATAGAGCTACAAGCGAGATCGGTTTTTCTATATACTCCCTACCTCATTATCATAATCAGAAACTTAAATGACTCAAGTAGATTGGCGACATGTTACGCCTCAGTACGACGAATATAGCGCTCAATTAGAGCAATTCCCTGACATCTCGCCTTTCCCGTTTTCAGATATTCAACATAGATTCAAAGATGCGCTAACCCGCTTTGTTCGCTTGTCTAACCTTTCGCGCGTTTTACTGGTAAATGCTCCGGACAATTCAATCTATCGTCAAATGATTGTTGAATCTCTAGTCACTGCTTTAGATGATCACACTCTGCCGGTTATCAAAACTGAGTCTTTAAATGCTGCCTCTCTATTTGACCAAGTTCAATCGAAAGACGGTAAGGTTATTGCGACAAAACCTGGCCTACTGGCTAGAGCAAACAACGGTTATCTGATCGTTTCAGCAAACCTGATCTTGGCAAACCCAGGAAGCTGGTTACTGCTTAAATCTGCGCTGCTTGGTGAAGCTGTAGAGCCTATCAGCAGTAACCCTGAACACTTGAATCAGTCGCCAACCTTACCTCTTACTTACAATATTAAGTTAATTGTAGTTGGAGACAGAGCTCAACTAGGTGACCTTGATTACCTAGACAGCGATATTCAAACCGGTTTTTGCCTATTCAGCGAAATTGAACAGGACATTAAGCTCTCAGAAGACACTCTGACTCAATATCTTGGTTACCTTAAGTGGCTTCAACAACGCTATGAATTACCAAACATCACGCAACAAGCGTTGACTGGCATTCTTACTGCCGGAGCAAGAGAAACCGAAGATCAAAGCTATATCCCACTGTGCCCTATTTGGCACAACGCGTTATTGAACGAAGCTTTGATTGAAGCCGACAATGGTGAGATTGATATTCACCATATCCAGCAAGCTCAACAGCACAAATACAACCGTGAATCTTATCTACCAGAACGCGCCCTTGATGATATTCGTGATGGCCAAGTCATTATCGAAACTGAAGGTGAACAAGTTGGTCAAGTTAATGGATTGACGGTCATCGATGTACCGGGACACCCAATATCGTATGGTGAACCTGCACGAATTTCCTGTGTTATTCACTTTGGTGATGGTGATATTGCCGATGTTGAGCGCAAAGCCGAGCTGGGTGGTAATCTTCATGCTAAAGGCATGATGATCATGCAAGCATTTGTGAGCAGCGCACTAAACCTTGAAGATCCATTACCATACGCAGCTTCCGTAGTATTTGAGCAGTCTTACTGCGAAGTAGATGGCGATAGTGCTTCTCTTGCGGAGTTGTGTTCTCTGGTTAGTGCTTTGTCTGAATACCCTATCAATCAACAAATTGCGGTTACAGGTGCAGTTGACCAATTTGGACGTGTGCAAGCTGTTGGCGGGCTAAACGAGAAAATCGAAGGCTTCTACCATGTGTGTAAGCACAACGGCTTAACAGGCGAACAAGGTGTGATCCTTCCAAGATCGAACTTAAGGCATCTTGCACTAAAGCCTGACCTTATTGAAAGCATTAAGAATGAAGAATTCCATATTTGGTCTGTGTCTAATGTAGACGAAGCAATTCCTCTCATTATGAACAAACCATTTAGAGACGATGAACAAGAAAGCGTTCTGAGTAAAATCGCGGAACGTATTGAAAACTTTGAAAGACATGAGCACCCTATTGGAATCGTTGGACGCATTAAAAACTGGTTTGTCTAGTACTGATCGGACTTGTTTAGCGTACACCTGTTCACTAATATGCACCTATCAAAAATCGGAGTAATTGATAATGCAAAACAAACGTGATTCTTACACTCGCGAAGAGCTTCTAGCATCAAGCCAAGGCGAACTATGGCCACAAGGCCCTCAACTACCAGCACCGAACATGCTAATGATGGATCGCATCACTAAGATGTCTGAAACTGAAGGTGATTACGGTAAAGGTTTAGTTCTTGCTGAGCTGGATATTACTCCTGACCTATGGTTCTTCGATTGTCACTTCCCAGGTGACCCTGTAATGCCTGGTTGTCTAGGCCTTGACGCAATGTGGCAGCTGGTTGGTTTCTACCTTGGTTGGGTTGGCGGCGAAGGTAAAGGTCGTGCTCTAGGGGTTGGCGAAGTGAAATTCACTGGTCAAATTCTGCCTACAGCGAAAAAAGTAACTTACGAGATCCACATGAAGCGTGTTGTTAACCGTCGTCTAGTTATGGGCCTTGCGGATGGTCGCGTACTTGTTGATGGTAAAGAGATCTACGTTGCTAAAGATTTGAAAGTTGGCCTTTTCCAAGATACGTCAGCATTCTAATCTAATAGTTAGATTTTTAGTAAAGCAGCCCATGGCTGCTTTATTTTCGTTCCAATAAATTTAGTTATAGTGCATTAAAGTATCCCGTATTAAGCTTGAAACAGGATAAATCCACCAGCGATACGCTTATGATAGCGAAACTATAATACTTTATAGCTCTGGGGAGCTTATCACTCGTCTGAAACTAACAAGGCTCCAGCCGTTGTAATCAACAGACAATGGAGCCCTGACCTTGAATTCTTTACGCCCTATCTACTTATAGAGACCTGATTGCTTGTCATCTTTGGCGTCACGCCATCCACCTAACCAATAAGACCGAGAATCCATTTGGCTATATGGGCAAGCTTCTTGCGACCGTCCATTTAAACCAGCCTTGTAGCCTTGAGATTGTGCTCGTTCTAGTCGATCACGCTTTTGTCTCTTCATAGTGCAGTCCTCATACGGGTGTTCCATTTACTAACATACAATGATTACAACTTTACGGAGTTTTTGTGACTCCAACTTTAAGAATCGGTCAAATTTTCACTTTTCTCAAGGCGAAAAAAAGCCCGAGTTCAGAATTGTGAACTCGGGCTCAAGAGATAAAATTATTTAAATTTTCTGCGGAACCCTAATAGACCAAGCACAGTCAAAGTTAACCAACCTAGGCTACCACCTTGGCGCTCAACTTTCTCGGTGTCGGTGCTACGAGTTACTACGCTATCAATGTCAGAGCCAGTGTCATACCTTGCTCCCTTGATTGGGATAAGCTTAACAGCTACAACCTTTTCGACTGCGTTAGATGAGGCACCACCACAGTATGAGTTGTGTGATGTTGTGTCATAAGGCTTATCATTACCGTCGACTGTACATTTGATAGCCGTTGCTGAAATCACGCCAGCATCATTGATATCCGTCGCATCAATGATTCTAAATTGGTTATTGTGACTAGACGCATCACCATCATTTGTTAAGTCATCTAACCACCATGCTTTACCACCAAAAATATCAACACGGCGTTCATCAGTTGAAGACGGGAGATCGTAAGGGTAAATAAAGCCTCTATGTCTTCTTTCGCTGCCATCGACTTCACGCGTCGTTTCCGCATCGATCTGGCCAACAAGTTCATTGTAATTATTTACCGCTTTAGCTTCACCGCTTGAGCCACTGAAGAAGATACCGCCAGACAAATACGTTGCTGTTGGGTTTTTAGCATCCGTTACAATAAAAGGCTTATTACCGGCACTACCATTTTCAGGAACATAACCGTTACGTTTTGAATATCCAACTGCAAACAAGTTGTCGTTAATATCGGTTGCTACTGAGTTACTGTATCTAGCATCATCGTTAGATGAACCAGACTTAACCTCTGCACCGCTAATTTGTGTAGTTGTCCACGTTGCCGTAGCGAGATCGAGTGAAGTACTCACAAAGACACTTGCATTCATATCTTGTAGATCGCCGTTTCCATCAGCAGTATTATAGCCTACACCATAAAAAAGAGAGTCCGATTCAACAATTGAACGCATGCTGCCTTGGGCAAAATAATCGCCCTGTTGAGCGTTACCAGATCTAATCCAGTCGATCTCTTTCGTTATTGTGCCATCCCAAATAGCCGCCTTTGAACTAAACGTTGTATCTGACGTATCCGTTTTAGCTCCTTCCGTAGATACACTACCTACATTGTAAACTTTGTCGTTACTTGCTTTGATAGCGTGCCATGCACGAGTTTCCGAAGTGCCTGTTGGCCCATTTGGTGTAGTTGTGAACATCGCGTTATTACGAATACCACCTTCAGATTTAACCCCCAAAGGCTCAACTTCATCGGCATCGTTTATATAAAGCGAGTTAATTACCGTATTGCGGCTATCAAAGGTTTCGCCACCTTCAACAAAGGCTTTCGCATTGACATGAGTAAGGTCATTTCTTTCCTTACTCCAAGTGTCATTCCAACGGTTTTCAGCCCAACTTTCACATGTAGAATATCTCAGCTCTCGATAACAATAGTTTTCGAAATCATCACGCTCTTGAATGTACTGAAATGGTGCATCCATTGCGAATGGTACTTCTTCACGATAACTTACCGCTTCAAGCGTATCGCGAGTCTCACCAGCAAGTTTAAATGCACTATCGGTACAGTTGGTTGCAGCTGAATCGAAGCAACCTAACGCAAGCTCATTCGTTCCGTCTGTCGCAACACCAGGTTGAATCGCCACACCATAGATTTCAGAGGCACCTGTAATTGAAGGAGTGACTTCAACGACCTTGTAAAGCGCAGCATTGGCATTAGTTGCAGCAAAAACTAATGCTGCAACTGTTGTTAATTTAAATTTAGTACAAGTCATTATTACTTCTTAACTTTCCTGTTGTAGTGCCTCGAGCTCTTCCCAGCGCTCAAAAGCAACTTCAAGCTCCTGCTCTGCTGCAGATAGCTTATCTAATACTGGTTGTGTCTGCTCTACAGATTTTGAAAAGAAGCTTGGATCGTTGACTTCTTCCTGAAGAGTTTCAATTTGAGTTTCCAATTCTTCTAAACGCATTGGTAGCGCTTCTAGTTCTCGTTGTAGCTTATACGATAACTTCTTAGGTTTAGCCTTAACTGGCGCAGTTTTGGGAGTTTCCTCAACTACTTTCTCAGGCTTTGATGGCTTTTCAACCTGTCGGTACTCTAATGCTTGCTTTCTTTGCTGCTGAGCATCGTGGTAACCACCAACAAATTCTTCAATAACGCCATTACCCTCAAAGATCCAACTTGTCATCACTGTGTTATCAACAAACTGACGATCGTGACTCACTAAAAGCAGCGTACCCTGATAGTTGGCAAGCAAATCTTCTAAAAGTTCCAAAGTTTCGATATCTAGATCGTTGGTTGGCTCATCGAGAATCAACAAGTTGTTCGACTTAAGGAAAATACGCGCCAATAACAGACGGTTTTTCTCACCACCAGATAGTGCTTTAACAGGAGTGCGAGCACGTTTTGGAGAGAATAAGAAATCTTGTAAGTAGCTTAGAGCATGACGCTCACGGCCACCTACGGTCACTTCTTGCTTACCATCCGCGAGGTTATCAATTACAGACTTCTCAGGGTCTAGAATTTCGCGGTATTGGTCAAAGTAAGCGACTTCAAGCTTAGTACCACAATGCAAACGACCTGAATCAGGCTTAAGCTGGTCAAGAAGCAGCTTAAGTACCGTACTCTTACCACAACCGTTAGGACCAATCAGAGCGATACGATCGCCACGCATGATGTTGAAGCTGAAGTCCTTAACAATTTCTTTGCCTTCAAAGCCAAAGTTAAGATTCTCAGCTTCAAATACAATCTTGCCTGAACGCTGGCCATCGTCGATTTGGATAATCGCTTTGCCCTGCACTTCACGACGGTTCAAACGTTCTTCACGTAGCTTCTTAAGCGCACGAACACGGCCTTCGTTACGAGTACGACGAGCTTTGATGCCCTGACGAATCCAAACTTCCTCTTGAGCAAGCTTCTTATCGAATTCAGCGTTTTGCATTTCTTCAACACGAAGCGCCTCTTCTTTCTCAACAAGGTAATTTTCGTAATCGCCCGGGAAAGAGCTCAATTTACCGCGATCAAGATCGACAATACGTGTTGCCATCGATTTAATGAACGCACGGTCATGCGAGATAAAGATGATTGAACCGCGGAAGTCTTTCAGGAAGCCCTCTAACCATTCAATGGTTGCAACATCCAAGTGGTTAGTCGGTTCGTCGAGTAGAAGCACGTCAGGGTCACATACAAGCGCACGAGCAAGTGCCGCTTTACGTTGCCAACCACCAGACAAATCTGTCAGTTTGGTTTCAGCAGTCAGCTTAAGTGCTGCCAATACGTTACTTACACGATCTTCAAAACGCCATGCATTAGCATGATCCAGTTGTTCTTGAACGCGAGTAAGGCGGTTTAGATTCTTTTCACTTGGGTCTGTCGCGATGAGATCCAGAAGATCATGATAGATCTTCAGCTGTTCGCCGATTTCAGCAAGGCCACCAGCAACATAGTCATAAACTGTACCTTGTTCATTACGCGGTGGATCTTGTTCTAGACGAGACACAACCACATCTTGCGTGATTTGCATCTTACCGTCGTCCATGATGATGTTTCCAGATAGGATTTTCATCAATGTCGACTTACCAGCGCCATTGCGCCCTACTAAACATACACGTTCGTTTTCTTGCAGCACGAAGTCCGCACGATCTAATAATGGGTGATCACCAAACGCTAATTGCCCATTATGAATTGTAAGTAATGCCATTCTTCTTTAACCAATCATTAAGTTCTAACAAGCCAAATGGCCAGTTAAGCTCTGAGCTTTGAGAAAGGTCAGAGCTTTCAAATTTGAGCACCGGAATAGTGACCCCGTAACGGGAAAAGAGCTCATCATCAAATGCAATGTCAACAACGTTGACGTGATGGCTAATGTTTAACTGTTCCGTGAGTTGGAATGCCATCTCACATAGATGGCACCCTTCTGTACTGTAGAGAGTCAGCACTATATATCCTTATACGATCTCTTAACTACTTATGTGTAATCAACCAGCAGTTATGAATGTGCTTATTGCGAGAGAAGTCCAATGGAAGTGTCTTCGCTGAGATATTCTGAGCCTTAAGACCTAACTCATCTAGAGCTTCCAAGTCCATTTTGAAGTGACGCTTGTTGTTAGAGAACACAATCGTGCCTTCTTCACGAAGAAGACGTTTAAGGTTTTCCATCAGCTGAATGTGATCACGTTGAACATCGAAAGATTGATCCATACGCTTTGAGTTAGAGAACGTAGGTGGATCGATAAAGATCAGATCATAAGAACCCTGCTCTTTAGCTAGCCATTGTAGACAGTCAGCTTGAACAAACTGATGTTGACGACCAACACGACCGTTAAGCTCCATGTTCTCTTTCGCCCACTCTAGGTAGGTATTAGACATATCAACAGTAGTTGTAGAACGAGCACCACCCACAGCAGCATGAACAGATGCACTTCCTGTATAAGCAAACAAGTTTAGGAAATCCTTACCTGCGGCCATCTCACCGATACGACGACGAGTGATCTTATGATCTAGGAACAACCCGGTATCTAGGTAATCATGAAGATTAACAATCAGCTTAACGCCATACTCGTTCACTTCTAAGTTCGATGAGTCTTGAGCCAATTTCTGGTATTGAGAACGGCCTTTCTGTTTCTGACGAACTTTAAGCACAACGTTGTTTGCTTCTACGCCTGTTACTTGAATAGAAGCACGGATGATATCGGTTAAGCGACGTTTAGCCTTCTCTTCCGGTACATCTTTAGGCGCTGCGTATTCTTGAATCACAAGATGACCTGGGTATACATCAATCGCTACATTGTATTCTGGTAAGTCCGCATCGTAGATACGGTAGCAATCTAATTGCTCTTTCTTAGCCCACTTGCCAATTTTACCGATGTTCTTTTTAAGACGGTTCGCGAAGTCAGGAGCAATTAACTGTTCTTGCTCGCCCGTTGGACGTTCTGACATCGGACGATCTGAAATTGAGTAGTTCTTTTGGTGACACGGTAACGCACCGTTATTCAATTTGAACTGTTTGTCTGCACGCATGCGTAAGCAGCTCAGTAGTTCGTCTGAACTAGAGAAGATAGATGCGTTACAGCCGCCAAATTCAGCTTTAAGCTGCGCGCCAAATGCTGTGTAAAGAGCAATAAGACCCGGCTCTGTACCTAAACGCTCACCATAAGGTGGGTTAGAAACAATCACACCATCAGTAAACTCGGTAGGACGCTTAAGTTTTGCAGCATCACCTACTTCGAATTCAATCAACTCTTCAACACCAGCACGACGAGCATTGTCACGCGCTGTTTTGATCATGCGTTCGTCATTGTCATAGCCATAGAACTTACATTCTACTTTCTTAACGCCACGACGGCCTTGGACGTTCGCTTCTGCTTTAACTTCAGCCCAAAGCTCAGGCTCGAAATCTTCTAGTGATTCAAAACACCACTTCTGACGTTTAACACCCGGTGCTAGGTTTGCAGCCATCATTGCAGCTTCAATCACTAACGTACCTGAACCACACATAGGATCTAAGAAAGGTTTCGTTGCATCCCAACCACTACGAAGAAGGATTGCAGCAGCTAGTGTTTCACGCAGCGGAGCACGACCTGATTCTGGACGGTAGCCACGTTGGTGAAGACCGCTACCCACCATATCAACACCAAGAATCGCTTTATCACGGTGTAGACGAACGTGAATACGAACATCTGGGTTCTCTTTGCTGATAGAAGGACGAGGCAAAGACTTCTTCTCGAAGCAATCGACAACCGCATCTTTTACTTTCATCGCACCGTATTGGCTATTACGGATTTCGTTGTTCGTACCATTGAAGTCAACAACAAAACGCTTAGAGCTATGGAATTGATTTACCCAGTTAACCGCAGTGGTTGATAGGTACAAATCCATGTCGTCCATACAAGTGAATTCAGAAAGGACACGTACAAATCGAGAAGCCAAACGGCTCCACAAACAACAACGATAAATTTGCTCATTGGTGGCTTTGAATTTAACACCTGCTTGAACAGGTTTTGCGTTTGTAATCCCTAGTTGGGTTAGTTCTTCAACTAATAAATTCTCAAGGCCATTTGAGGTAACCGCTAGATATTGATTCATAGTGCTCTTTTATTGATAAAAATGAGCTCGATTATACCTGAATTTGTTACTAGAGCATCACACTAAACTCGTCTTTTCATTGAATCTTTCTTCTAACTGGCTAGCAAACACACAGTGTTGAAGCGATCGCTTACCCACATCCCCTTAGAACATAAGACTTATCAAACCAACACGATTCATGAGCAAATCCCCGTTAAAGCGACAATGTGAATTTATATTCACCCTAAAATTGGTATATACCAAATGAAGTTTGCAGGTGAAAGTTAGCTACAAAAGGACAAAAACAGGGAATAAAGATGGGTAAATTACACTTCTGGCGATAAAAACAGGCAGAAATTAAGGCGAAAAAATAGTCGTAAGTTCACTATTTAAATGGTTAAGCAGTGATGTATTTATCAGGATGAGGTTTTTTAGGCACAAAAAAATCGGCTAATGAGCCGATTTTGGGGAAGATTTGACAGGTTGATGCGTTGCGATGTGTTTGAGAAATGATGGACTAGATTGAAGGCTAACCGACCATCGCAATGTGCGTTTGATGAAGAATAGCGTTCGCGTCTATCATTCTATCGTGCATGACCTTAATCGAGTCGCCAAAGCGTAACCCTTTTGAAGGTGTAAGCAGAAACTCTTCTAGGTCGACAAATGCACATAGGCTCGCACACTCTCCCACTTCTAATACAATGAAATACCCTAAGCTATGCTCGTTATTCATTTGTACGATATCCCCTTCTTGAGGGTATTCGTGGCCAGCGCCCTGTGAGTCGAAGAACCAACTCTTAGGCTGTACAGGCTTGTGGAAGCGCTTTGCTGCCACGCAATAAAGCGCGAGTTCAGCTTGGCGAGGCTCAGACAGTTCTAAGCCAGAAATTTGTTCTTTGAAGGTTTGGTATGAAGATGCGTCATCAACGGTGAATTCATTATCTCTAAACGCGCAGTCCACCAGCTTATTTCGGACCAGATTCGTTTTGAAAATCATATCCTCTCCGAGGTTTAGCATTAATGAACATTGCTGCTCATCGTAATACCAACTCCATGTATCGCTAGGTTTAAGCATCATTTCGTCTCACACTGTTGAACCATTCCATTAGGTAAAACGCAAAATTACCTTCAATTACAGTAATTTTACTGAGCACTAGGCAAAAAAAAAGAGGAAATGAATTCCTCTTTCTTATCGCTTTTCTCTACAACTCAGTGAGTTACAGTGTCTCTTTTAGTAAGACGATGCCAGATTGTCGCTTTTCAAAAATAAAAGCAATTTTCAGCTTATAGATTTTTAACGATGTCGCCAACTAGGCCTGGGCCTTTGTAGATGAAACCAGAGTAAACCTGTACAAGCTTCGCGCCCGCCATCATTTTCTCTTTTGCAGCAACATACGAGTCAACACCACCTACTCCAATGATCGGCAGTTTGTCACCCAGCTCTTCGTGAAGTTTACGAACTACTTCAGTACTACGAGATTGAACAGGACGTCCACTTAGGCCACCCGCTTCATCACAATGTTTCATACCTTCAACGATTGAACGATCCAATGTTGTGTTTGTTGCGATCACACCATCGATCTTATTTTTGATCAATGATTCACAAATTTGGCGAATTTCGTCGTCGCTTAGATCCGGAGCAATCTTAAGAGCAAGAGGAACATATTTACCATGCTTCTCTTCCAGTTCAGATTGTTTCGTTTTAAGTTCAGACAATAGATCGTCTAGAGCTTCGCCGTATTGTAGAGAACGAAGTCCTGGAGTGTTTGGTGAAGAGATGTTCACAGCAATGTAACCAGCGTATTGATATACCTTCTCCATACAGATCAAGTAATCTTCAGCGCCCTTTTCAATTGGTGTGTCTTTATTCTTACCAATGTTAATGCCTAAGATGCCATCGTAGTTCGACTTCTTAACATTCTCAACAAGGTTGTCGACGCCTAGGTTGTTAAAACCCATGCGGTTGATGATACCTTCAGCTTCAACAAGACGGAATAAACGAGGTTTGTCGTTACCCGCTTGCGGACGCGGAGTCACTGTTCCTACTTCTACGAAACCAAAACCCATTGCGCCAAATGCATCAATACATTCGCCGTTTTTATCTAGGCCAGCAGCAAGGCCAACTGGGTTTTTAAAAGTAAGACCCATGCACTCTACAGGTCGGTGAGGTAATTGTTGGCGATACAAAAGATCAATAGGTGTGCCTGTGAAGCGCTTGAAATTTTGAATTGCAAGATCATGTGCCTTTTCGGCATCAAGTTGGAAAAAGCCAGTTCTGGCTAGACGGTAAAGCATTGTGCCTCCGATAGAAAAAAGCCCCGTGTAAACGGGGCGCTATTATTTACTTATTTACCCAACTATTCAATCTATTACTGTCTGTAAGGGTAAGATAATCAAGTTTGCTAACGAATGAGGTTCATTATTAAGCAAACGTTATCGTTTCTTCAAGTTATTAAGCCATTTCTAATCTCAACCTTAGTACAGCCATCAGGTCACTTAACAACAAACAACGTTTGCGTCGAAGTTTGTTCTTCAAAAGTCGTTAGGCCTATTGTTTCCACTTTACCGAAACGAAAAAGGCAGACCTTTTGGCCTGCCCTTATACTTTTTCGTCTTATCTAGTAACTAGTCTTTTGACATGCAGTTTAGATTCAACAGCATCAATTCACGCAGTGCTACTGAGAACTTAGCAAACTCATGAACAGAACCTACTTTGAATTCGTTTAGGATGCTTTCCCAACGATGTAGAGAAACAGAGTTACTTTCCATCCAGTCATCAAGCGCTTTAATCACATCGATATCTGAAGCACAACCACAGTTAAGTACTTGACCAGTTAACTGGCGTTGCTGCCAATCCAGATCTTCTCTGAATGCTGCACGCGCCAGTGCTTGCCAGTTGTTGTCTATAGCTTGGCCATTGATTTGCTTCAAGAACCAGTGCAGTGACAAACGGTCGCCTAGGTTGAAGTAAAGCTTAGACGCTTGCTGTACTGTTTTACCTGTTTCACGAGCCACTGTGGATATATCCAGTGCTGAGTACAGGCTAGACAAACGAGCCACTGAATTAGCCAGCTCAGCGTTTACACCTTGGTCAATCCATACTTGAGCCATTGCTTGATGCTCTTCTACTTCTGAAGCCACTAGGTTTTCATCCAGCTTCTCAGTAATTGCGACGACATCACCTTGGTAAAGCTCAATCAATGCATTCACTGACTGTTTACCGGTACGGTTTCTTAGCAACCAGCGTGCTAGACGACGAAGCGTACGACGTACATGGTAAAGCAATTCGTATTGAGCTTCAGAACTTGAGATGTTGTCCAGTTCACGGATGCTCTTCAATACCTTACCCAGGCCGTAGATTTCACGTGATGCCGCGTAAGCATTCGCAATATCAACAATGTTCGCGCCCGTCTCTTCTTGCAAGCGAGTCACGAAGTTACAGCCCATCTCGTTAACCATTTGGTTAGCAAGCGCAGTCGCAATGATCTCTGCACGAAGTGGATGGTTATCCATGTGCTGAGAGTAGTTACGGCGTAACTCTGTTGGGAAGTATTGCATCAGTTGTTGAGCATGGAACTCATCATTCGCAATGTCATCACTCACAAGATCTTCTTTTAGAACCATTTTACCGTAAGCGATCAATACTGATAGCTCTGGTCTTGTTAGTGCTTGACCCTGCTTCTCACGTTCTAGCAGCGTTTCGTCATCTGGGATGTATTCCAAACCACGGTCTAAGTACCCGGCTTTTTCCATTGTGTGGATAAAGCGGATTTGCTCTTTCACTAAGCCTACACCTTGATGCTCAGTAACAGAGATAGACTCAGCTTGGCAGTAAGCGTCGTCTAGTACGATTTCACCTACTTCATCTTCCATAGATTCAAGAACTTGGTTACGTTGCTTAACGGTAAGATCACCATTAGACACCAAGCCATTCAAGAAGATCTTAATGTTAACTTCGTTATCCGAGCAATCTACACCACCAACGTTATCGACAAAGTCAGTATTAACTCGACCGCCCGTTAGAGCGTATTCAATACGACCCAATTGAGTCATACCCAAGTTACCGCCTTCACCAACAACCTTAGCTTTCAGGTCACGGCCATCGATACGTAGCACGTCATTTGCACGGTCACCCACATCGGTATGAGTCTCACTAGAAGACTTAACGTAAGTACCAATACCGCCGTTCCAAAGTAGATCAACTTTCATAGACAAGATCGCTTTGATCAAGTCGTTTGGTGCCATTGATGCTTTCTTGGTACCCAGCATTTTCTGAATTTCAGGTGTCAAAGAGATAGACTTCGCTCGGCGAGAGAAGATGCCACCACCTTGAGAAATCAGGTCTTTATTGTAATCTTCCCAACTTGAACGAGGCAGATTAAACAGACGGTCACGCTCTACCCAGCTTGATGCTGATTCTGGATTCGGGTCAATGAAGATGTGCATGTGGTTAAACGCAGCTTGCAAGCGAATGTGCTTAGATAGCAGCATACCGTTACCAAATACGTCACCCGCCATATCACCCACACCAATGGCAGTGAAGTCTGTGCTTTGACAGTTAATACCCATTTCGCGGAAGTGACGTTTAACCGATTCCCAGCCACCTTTCGCCGTGATACCCATGGCTTTGTGGTCGTAACCGTTAGAGCCACCCGATGCAAACGCATCACCTAGCCAGAAGTTGTACTCTTCAGCTACTGAGTTCGCTAGATCTGAGAATGTCGCGGTGCCTTTATCGGCTGCAACAACCAAGTATGGGTCATCTTCATCGTGACGAACAACGCTCTTAGGTGGGATAACCTCACCTTCAATGATGTTGTCTGAAACGTCTAGCAATGCACGGATGAAGCGCTTGTAACAACGTTGACCTTCAGCAAAGATCTCGTCTCGGCCAGACATCATGTGTTGACGCTTACAAACGAAACCACCTTTAGCACCAACCGGTACGATAACCGTGTTCTTAACTTGTTGCGCTTTAACTAGGCCTAGAATCTCAGTACGGAAGTCCTCTTGACGGTCTGACCAACGTAAACCACCGCGTGCTACTTTACCGCCACGTAAATGCACACCTTCAATGTCTGGTGCGTAAACGAAGATCTCAAACGCAGGAACCGGCGCAGGGATATCTGGAATCTCGCTTGGTCTCATTTTCAGAGCCAACCAAGGTTTAGACTGCTTATTCTCGTCTACTTGGTAGTAGTTAGTACGAAGCGTTGCAGTGATCATTTCCATGTAGCGACGAATGATACGATCATCATCCAAGCTTTCTACATGATCCAACTGTTCAGTGATCTTCTTAATAAGATCTTGTTGGCCTTTTACGCTGCCCTTCAGTTTCGGGTTAAAACGCTTGCCGAATAGGCTCACTAGCCCTTTCGCTAATTCTGGGTAATGAGACAATGTGTCTTCAATGTATTGTTGGCTGAATGGGAAACCAACTTGACGCATGTAACGAGCATAAGCACGTAAGATTGAGATTTCACGGCCAGAAAGACCAGCGCCAAGTACTAAGCGGTTGAAACCATCGCTGTCTAACTCACCCGCCCAGATTGCCGCAAAGGCTTGTTGGAAAAGATCGCGAGCTTCACGAAGATCAATGGTCTTATCGCTCTTGTGCAGCATAGAGAAATCAAGGATCCAATAGGTCACACCGTTGGTTTTACGCACTTCATATGGAGATTCACCGATAACGCGTAGGCCAAAGTTTTCAAGCATTGGCATAACATCAGAAAGGTGAATTGGCTCATCGCTGTGATAGAACAACTTCAAACGAACGGCTTTTGAATCTGCCGCTTCTTCTTGAGGACGGTAGAAAAGCATACCCAGTTTGTTGTCTTCACTTAGCGCTTCTAAACGTTCAATGTCGGCAACAGCAGAACCTGGCATCATGTCTTCTTTGTACGAACGTGGGAATGCACGCATGTACTCTTTCGACAATGGAAGACCTTTGCTTTCACCGAAGTTTGCAATGATAGATTCAGACAGACGGTCATCCCACGTAGACGATACTTCCATTAAATTTTGCTCAATTGTTTTCACGTCCACATCCATGTTGTTGTTATCAACACGAACAATATAGTGCGTTCTTGCTAGCGGGCTTTCAGAGAAGTACGTTGTAAATTCAACCTCTTCTTCACAACCAAAGTACTGTTTCAAGATGCGCTGTGTTTGGCGACGAAGCTCAGTGTTGTAACGATCTTTTGTTACGTAAACCATGCAGCTAAAGAAACGACCAAACGGGTCTTTGCGAACAAACAAACGCAGGAGATCGCGATCTTGCATTTGTACTACGCCCGTACCAACTTCTAATAACTCTTCTTCTCGAGCTTGCAGCAGTTCATCACGTGGGTAGTTTTCAAGAATGTTGTGCAGTGCTTTGTAAGAGTATGAACCTTCACGGTAACCACTCGCATCCAAAATACGTTCTACTTTCTCGCGAACAAGAGGAATCGTTTCAACGGTTTGGTTATAAACGGCAGATGTGTAAAGACCAGTAAAGCGGTGCTCACCAATGACCTTACCGTTCTTATCGAACTTCTTAATACCAATGTAATCGTTGTAAGCTGGGCGGTGAATGCGTGAAGCCGTGTTGCCCTTGGTTACGATAAGTACATACGGTTTTTTCGCTTCTAAACGTGCCGAGTCAGAAAACTCCGACAGCTTAACGTTGCGTACGCGATCTGAATTTGCGAACAAACCAAGGCCTTGCTCCTTAGTCGGCTGCAGTTCAGTGTCACCATTTACAGACACAAGATCGTATTCCTTGTAACCCATAAACGTAAAGTTGTGTTCGCCTAACCAACGAAGGAAAGCCAATGTTTCATCAAAGCGCTGGCCGTCTACTGGAATGCTCTCTTTTTGCTGTTCAACTTGATTGGTCACTTCTTCAAGTCTTTCAACCATCTTCAACCAATCGTTCACGACTAAGCTAGTGTCGGTAAAAATATCCAGCAGTTCCGTTTTAAGTGCCGTCATTTCAGCTTTGCTGCTAAGACGGTCAACTTCGATATGGAAAAGCGATTGGAATGCACCTTCGTTATTGCTTACACCGACAACACTGCCCTTATCTGAGCGAGAGATTTGTGTTGGGTTATGAAGCATAAGGTGAGAAGAAAGGTCTAGGCGAGTCAATGCCATTTTTACGGAATCAACAAGGAATGGGCTGTCTGGAACGACTATCTCAACGATAGTATGAGTAGACTGCCAACCTTGACGACTTACCGTCGGGTTGAAAACGCGTACAGAGATTTCGTCGGCTTTCTTTTCATTGATGTGATGCCATAAGCTAACTACAGCACCGTATAAATCGGATTCGTTTCTCTGAGTTAGATCGTCGTGAGAAACGTTACTAAACAAGTGTTGAGCAAGTTGAGTTACGAGAGGTCGATGAGCAAGGTCAAGTTTGTCTTGAATCAGCTTGTAAACTTTTTCAAGTAAAACTGGAACCACAGTTTCACGTGCGGTCATAGTCACACTCCACAATTAGAATTATATTTTATTATTAGGGGGATCACTTAATCTGGTGTTTGAAACGTGCCGTTGAGCTCTTTTCTACTAACGAGTTAAGCAAAGGTAATGCATTCATTTATTGTAAAAGCATTATTGAAAAATAGTTAATTGTTTTGGAGGTGGTAAGAGCTGAAATGTTTGATTATGTGATTAAGATTCCTTTTAACTCACTAGGCATGCCAAGGTTTACAGAGCTTCTAACTTAATAAACTTATTTTTTTGGTCAGTTGTCAGCCTAAACTGCCCTCTAACCCCTATTTGTGTAAGAAATGGTCTGAACCGAGTTGCAGGTAACTGTAAGCGTAAACCTGTTGTTGTTATCACTTGAACTTTACTTGCCGTACCAGAATAGCTGGCCAAAAACTGCTGATATGAGATGTTAAGTTGGAAAATATAGCGATTCATACGATACCTGTATAAATATACAGTGCCAGTGTTTTTTGGCACTTTTAGATGTCTGACGGTGAAACTGAACTTGAAGCTGCTCTAGCTTATCGAAAATTCGATGAACCAGAAACAAAAAATCAGTGGCAGATATTCTCTACCACTGATGACCTTTCGTTGTAGCAAACAGTTTATTAGTAAACCGCTTATTAGCAAACAGTTACCTGAATGCGCGCTGACTTAAGCCTCTAGTGCTTTCGTCACTTTCTCAAACAAGTCTTTTGCTAGGTTGTCCATGTTCTTTAACGTCTCTAGTTCTTTTTTGATCAGAGCTTGGCGTTCATCGTCGTACTTACGGAATTTAAGAAGTGGATCAATCAGACGTGAAGCCACTTGCGGGTTGCTGCTGTTCAGTTCACGTAAGATCTCGCCTGCAAATGCATAGCCTTGACCAGACTTGTCGTGGAATTGAACCGGGTTCATGTTTAAGAATGAACCGACCAAGTTACGGGTACGGTTCGGGTTCTTCAAACTGAACGCCTGGTGCGACATCGACGCTTTGATCACTTCAAGTGCGTTTGAACTTGGGTTTGTACCTTGCAATGCAAACCACTTATCCATAACAAGACCATCGTGTTTCCACTTGTCACTGTAATCCACCATCAAGGTTTCACGACATGGTAGTTGTGCACTGTTTGCCGCGCCCATTGCTGCCATCGTATCTGTCATGTTGTTTGCTTGCTGGTACATCGCAACAACCAAGTCATTACCCTGCTCTGTATGTGCTAAGTAACTTAGGCAAACTTTACGTAGAGTACGCTTACCAATCGAATCGTGATCGACCGTGTATTCTGTTAGTGCGTGGCTGTGATAAACCGCCGCTAACTCGTCTTCAAGTTCTGCAGCTAATGTAACTTTCATCGAGTTAAGAACCGATGCGACCGCATCAATATCAACACGCTCATACCAACCTGATACTTCATTGTGGCTTGGTAGAGAGAGCATTTCTGCAATAAACGCAGGCTCTAGTGAATCACTCAGCAGTACGCCACGGAATGCATCAACAACAGAATCAGAAAGCTCAAACGCTTGACCCTGTTGAACCTTCTCAACGTTACTGCGGATGTACTTCGCTAATAGCATTTGACCCGCATCCCAACGAGAGAACTCATTGCGTGCATTTACCATTAGGAAGATCAGTTCTTCATCTGAATAGTTGTACTCCAGTTTCACTGGCGCAGAAAATTCACGAAGTAATGATGGGATCGGTTGCTCAGAAACGTTTTCAAACACGAACGTTTGCTCTGCTTCTTTCACATCTAATACATTATGAACTGGCTTACCGTTACATTGTAACTCAACAACTTCACCCGCAGCTGTGTACAGCTCGATATCAAGAGGAATATGCAGAGCCTGCTTTTCCGTTTGCTCATGAGTTGGCGCTGTTACTTGGCGAGTTGTTAACGTGTACTGTTTCTTCTCTGCGTCGTACTTACTTTCAACAGACAGCGTCGGCGTACCAGATTGGCTGTACCATAAACGGAACTGAGATAGGTCGATGCCCGACGCATCTTCCATTGCCGCGACGAAGTCTTCACATGTTGCAGCCGTACCATCGTGACGTTCGAAGTACAGCTTCATGCCTTTTTGGAAACCATCTTCGCCCAACAATGTGTGGATCATACGGATCACTTCACTGCCCTTTTCGTACACGGTCAAAGTATAGAAGTTATTCATTTCTATCACTTTTTCTGGACGAATTGGATGAGACATTGGGCTAGCATCTTCTGCAAATTGTGGACCGCGAATGATACGTACATTGTTAATACGGTTTACTGCGCGAGAACCAAGATCAGATGAGAATTCTTGGTCACGGAATACCGTTAAGCCTTCTTTCAGACTTAACTGGAACCAATCGCGACACGTCACTCGGTTACCTGTCCAGTTGTGGAAATATTCATGGCCGATTACTGCTTCAATACCTAGGTAATCTGTATCCGTTGCAGTTTGGTCGTTTGCTAGAACGAACTTCGAATTGAATACGTTCAAGCCTTTGTTTTCCATCGCACCCATGTTGAAGAAATCAACGGCTACGATCATGTAGATGTCTAAGTCGTATTCAAGATTGAAACGTTCTTCGTCCCACTTCATTGAGTTAATCAAAGAAACCATCGCGTGGCTCGCACGGTCTAGATTGCCTTTATCAACAAAGATTTCTAGGTCAACTTTACGACCCGATTGTGTAGTGTATGCGTCACGAAGTACATCAAAGTCACCCGCTACTAAAGCAAACAAGTACGCTGGTTTTGGATGTGGGTCTTGCCACTTCACCCAATGACGACCGTTTTCACCTTCACCTTCATCTACACGGTTACCATTACTTAATAAGAATGGGTTCTCTGCTTTGTCTGCAATTACCGTTGTAGTGAATTTCGCCAACACATCTGGGCGATCCATGTAGTAAGTGATACGGCGGAAACCTTCAGCTTCACATTGAGTACAGAACGCGCCACCCGACTTGTACAAACCTTCAAGTGCACTGTTCCCTTCAGGGTTAACTTCGGTAACGATGGTTAGAGTAAATTCTTTTGGAAGGTCATTCAGCGTAAGTTGAGTTTCAGACTGCTCGTACTGAGTCCATTCGTTGCCTTCAACCAAAACAGAAACCAACTTCAAGCCTTCACCATCAAGTACTAATGTCGTGCTGTCTTTCTCCTGCTTAACACTAGAAACAGCCGTAACAATGGATGCTGAGTCGTACAAATCGAAAGTAAGATCGATTTCAGAAATCGTGTGAGATGGTGATTGATAATCTTTACGATACTTGGCTTGAGGTGTATGTGCCATGACGGGTTCCTTTTGATCGTTATACGTAATTATTTTTTAACTGTATATATCTAAAGGTTGAGCGCCAATAAAACAAGGGGAATATTAAAAAAAGGAGGCATTGTAAGAAAATGCCTCCATGTTTTGCTATTTTATCAATCAAATCAGACAGGAACGCCTAAGAAATGTACTGTGCACAATATTATCAACGAGTACGCCGTTACTGCTAAAACTCACGATTATCGAATGCGATTGAGTACCGCAAACATATCTCCCTCTTCACCTTGCAGCGTTAACACATCGCTGTTCAGTGTATATCGAGTGCCGTGTTCACCGTTCTCATAAAGTAACACTAGTTGATCGCCTTCTGTGTAATACACCCCGCGACGAATGACTTCACCACCTTCTTCATCTGATACTCGGAACATGAATATAAAGTCCGGCTGAAGGACTAAATCCATTTTTTGAATGTTACTCGCACGTAGATCGCTTCCAGACAGTTGGGCACTTGACCAGATTCCCGCCAATGCATTTGGCAAGGCCTTGGTGAACATAACACCGTTAAGATTCAGCATGTTGTGATTACTGCTGTACGCGTAAACCTGAGGTTCTGAGGTATTCAAACCCAAAATAATCGTGTCTTCATTGGCGTTATACAAACCTTCCCAATGATCGACACTGTAGTCTTTCTTTTGGATATCGATAGTGAATGAGTAGTTTGAATCAAGAGTGAGCTTGATCGCTCTAAAGTTTTCAGTGCCTTGCTCAGGATCAGGATTCATCAAATACCAATCACCAAGCAACAGAGGAAGGTCAAAATGAGATAGATTACTATCACTTTTTGATTGTTGGCTACTCGAAGCGACCTCGCTCCCAAAAGCCACAAAACTTAAACAAGATAAAAATAGTAGAATCCATTTCATAAGCGTCCCCTCGTTTTCTTTAAGCTTAGGCACGTAATGAATAGAAAGCGAAAAAATATGATCTAAGTCACTAAATTTTAAGTGCGAAGTAACTTAAATGTCATTATCACTCGAAAAAAAATACTTAAGTTTAGTTATTTTTACAGTGTACTTCACAGCCGAAAATCAAATAACAGTGGTTCTGCAGCAAGTTAAAAAGCGAGGAAGCATGCCGTTAACATGACATTATTCGAGGCAAGAACACAGGTACAAAAAAAGCGAGCCTAAGCTCGCTTTTCAAATAGTACGTCTTTAAACAATCACCTTATAACAGGTATTTTGTTTATTTCTTGATCATATCCAGCATGATAGCAACTGATTCATCAAGATAAGCATCCGGGGCTTCGTAGTCTTTTGGAATATCATCCAACGTTTTAAATGCCTCTAACTTAGCGGCTTTTTGACGTTGGTTAATACGCTCTAGACGAAGCGCATCCGCATCATCACTCTCTTGTTGACGAACCTTTTCATTAAGAGAAAGGTCATTGTCGTCTTTATCTGCCTTATATTTTTCAATATCTTGCGCGATAAAGCCAAATTCCATGTCTGTTGCGATACGAGCTTCGTGTTTAGCCGTCAACGCTGCGATCTGCTCATCGTTACGCTGTAACACTGAGTACTTCGCTTTGTCGATGCTGTCCCAAGGAAGAGCGTTGTCTTCAACACTTTCACCAGTATCTGCAGGATCAATTGGCGTTGGGTAAGCAATATCAGGTACTACACCCTTGTTTTGCGTACTACCACCATTGATTCGGTAGAATTTTTGGATTGTGTATTGAACGTAGCCTAACTCTTTATCGAACAAATCATAAATATGATTCAAAGAGCGATGCTGTTGCACCGTACCTTTACCGAAAGAGTTTTCACCTAGGATGATTGCACGGCCATAATCTTGCATCGCTGCTGCAAAGATTTCAGACGCTGAAGCACTGTAGCGATTCACCAATACCGTTAACGGGCCTTGGTAACTGATTTGACCATCAGTATCACTGTTCACTTTGACACGACCGTAGCTATCACGAACCTGAACAACAGGTCCTTCTTTGATAAACAAACCAGAGAGTTCAGTTGCTTCAGTCAGTGCACCACCACCGTTGTTTCGGAGGTCAACAATAATACCTTCAACACCTTGCTCTTTAAGCTCGGTGATCAGTTTATCGGTATCTTTAGAAAGGCCAACGTAGAAACTTGGTACTTCTAATACACCAATTTTCTTGCCGTCTTTCTCGATCACTTCTGATTTAACAGCGCGGTCTTCTAAACGAATCTTATCGCGAACAATTGTGACAACGTGACTTTTTGCATCTTTACCATCTGGCAAGATCTGTAGCTTAACTTTGGTCCCTTTAGGGCCTTTAATAAGTTGTACTACATCGTCTAAACGCCACCCGATAACATCAACAATTTCTTCGCCATCTTGACCAACACCAACAATGCGGTCTCCATCACTCAATTGTTTGCTGTTTGACGCAGGGCCACCAGCAACTAAAGAGCGAATAACGGTGTAGTCGTCTGTCATCTGAAGCACAGCACCAATACCTTCTAGAGATAGGTTCATCTCAGATTGGAATTGTTCTGCATTTCTTGGAGAAAGGTAACTTGTGTGAGGATCAACTTCACGCGCAAATGCGTTCATGTAGATCTGGAAAGCATCTTCATTATGCGATTGCGTAATACGCTTCATCGCATTGTTGTAACGCTTTTCCAAAACTTCTTGAATCTCTGGCCACTCTTTACCAGTAAGTTTTAGATTCAACGCATCATATTTAACGCGTTTTCTCCAAAGCTCATTCACTTCAGCGATATCTTTTGGCCACTCAGCTTCACTACGATTGAGCTCAATACTTTCATCGGTATCAAACTTAATCTCTGTATCTAGCAAAGACAATGCATATTGAAAACGTTCAAAACGCTTCTGCATAGACAGATTATAAACATCGAATGCAATCTGGTTATTGCCCGATTTCAGCTGATCATCAATTTGTTTAGATGACGCAGAGAAAGAGTCAATATCAGCTTGAGTGAAGATATTACGATTATAATCCAGCATCTCTAAGTAACGATTAAAGATAGCTTGAGAGAAATCATCGTTGAGATTGAAGTGTTTATAGTGAGAACGAGTAAATCGAGAAGTAACACGTTTACTAGCAGTTTCGTGTTGGACCTCAGGAGCGAGTAGAGGTAAATCGTCCTGATCTAATTTGGCTTCAAGAGCCTGAGCTGAAGCTGCTAGCCAAAAGCTAGCAGCAATCAGTGTCAATTTTGAACGGCATTTCATGCGTAGGAGTATCTCCTTTAAGCGCGCAAGTGCTCCGCTTTAACAACCATTTGTAGGCCGTTTGCTAACTGAACACGCACATCTTCCTTATTGATTTCAACAATGGTCGCAGCCATGTTTCCTTTACCCATGTTCACATTTACTTCTTTGCCAGCGATGAATTCGTCAGCGTTCAAAGCGCGTGTTTCTACAGGCTTTTCTACTTTTGGTGCTTTAGGCGCTTGACGACGAGGCTGTTGAGCTTTCTTCGCCTTAGGTTTCGCTTTGCCTTCTTCACGAGCTTTTTGTGCTTGTTCTTTACGACGAGCCTGAACTTTCGCTTTGCTTTCAGCAAGTGTAGCTTTAGCGTGTTCAACGTGCTCTTCTTCTAGTGTGCCACACGCGTTGCCGTCTAGGTCAACACGTTCTGCGCCAGCTTTTACGCCGTGCAGGTAACGCCATGATGATGTGTACTGTCTTAACGCTGCACGAAGCTGAGTCTTACTTACTTTTTCGTCTTCATTTAGACGTTCAGCAAGATCTTGAAAAATACCAATTTTAAGTGGCTTCGCTTCACCTTCTAGAGTAAAGCATTTAGGGAAACATTCAGCAATATATGCGATAACTTCTTTGCTGTTTTTTAACTTTTCAGTGTTTTCCATGTGGGTTCCTGGTTTTTGCGGTTTTCCGCGAGCATTAAGAAAATATTTTTACGTATTATAGAGAGATGCTTGGGAAAAACCACAGTAAGAGAATAATTTATGCCTTGTTCGCGTGCGAATTAAGCAGCTTTTCCACTTCTGCCATGAAAAATGTCAATCCGTCCTCGTCAATTTGAGAAAAACGGCCAACATTTGGGCTATCGATATCAAGAACACCCGCTATTTTTCCGCCAATCGAGAACGGAATAACGATTTCTGAGTTACTTGCAGCGTCACAAGCGATGTGACCTTCGAACTCATGAACATCATGAATGCGCTGAACTGTATTCGACGCAACCGCAGTTCCACACACTCCACGCCCTACCGGAATTCGCACACAAGCAGGTTGACCTTGGAAAGGGCCCAGTACAAGTTCGTCTTTTTCCTTAGCTTGGTCCTGCTTCATTAAATAGAAACCCGCCCAATTCAAGCCATCCAATTCCATGAATAATAATGAACTGATATTAGCAAGATTAGCAGTTAGATCGGTTTCTGATTCAATTAATGCAACGGCTTGTTTGGTTAAGCGTTGGTAATGTTCTATTTTCATATTAACTTCCAATTAAATTGAGACTTCCATTATCAAGAGAACGCAGTAGAATGCGGCCATCAAACTAAATAGGACTTATTCTCATTACAATGAACAATTCAAAAGACACTATTAGCCGTTCTTGGTTAATAACTCAAGTAAAAAAACACAAGTCCAAATTACTGTTTGCTAACATTATTGCCATATTTGCAACTCTCATTAGTGTCCCTATCCCGTTGCTCATGCCATTAATGGTTGATGAAGTATTACTTGATAAGCCAGCTTCAGGCTTAGAGATGATGAACCACCTACTTCCATCATCGTTACAAACACCGACTGGCTATATAGCACTAACTTTGCTGTTAGTGATTATCATGCGCACCGTTAGCCAAGCGTTAAACATTCTGCAAGGGCGTCAATTTACACTCGTCTCAAAAACAATTACCTATCAAATGCGAAGCAAGATGATAGATAAGCTTGGCCGCATTAGTATTAGACAGTACGAAACCAAAGGCAGCGGTGGTATCAACGCCCACCTGATAACAGACATAGAGACGATAGATAAGTTCATTGGCTCGACTTTGTCTAAGTTCCTCATCAGCTTCTTAACCGTGTTTGGCACCGCGATCGTGTTATTGTGGTTAGAATGGCGATTAGGGTTGTTCATTTTACTGGTCAATCCTGTTGTGATTTATTTCTCCCGTAAACTAGGTAGCAAGGTTAAACACCTTAAAAAATACGAAAACCAGTCTTTCGAGCGCTTTCAAAACCGTTTGGTGGAAACCTTAGATGGCATTTACCAACTGCGTGCAGCGAATAAAGAGCGCATTTTTCTCGATGAGCTAAAAGTTCAAGCAAACCAAGTAAGAATCGATGCCGACAAATATGCATGGCAATCTGAAGCTGCTGGGCGTGTTTCGTTTCTGCTCTTTCTATTAGGCTTTGAACTTTTCCGAGCTGTCGCGATGTTAATGGTGCTATTCAGTGACTTAACCATCGGTCAGATCTTTGCGGTATTCGGTTACTTATGGTTTATGTTAGGCCCAGTTCAAGAGCTGCTAGGGATTCAATTCTCTTGGTATAGCGCGAAGGCGGCACTACAACGAATCAATGATCTTCTGAAGTTAGAAGAAGAGCATCGCCCAGTAAGCAAGGTAAACCCTTTCAATGAAAACCAAGAAGTGACGGTAGACATCGAAAACGTTACATTCTCTTACACATTAGAAAACACTGTTTTAAATAGCCTATCACTGCACATCCCTGCTGGTAAAAAGGTCGCTTTAGTGGGTGCGAGTGGTGGCGGTAAATCCACATTAATCCAATTGCTGATTGGGGTTTATCAAGCCGATTCAGGTTGTATACGCTATAACGGCGAAAAAACTGATGACATCAGCTTTGATATTATCCGCAATGAAATTGCCGTTGTTTTACAACAACCTATACTCTTTAACGATACATTAAGGCATAATCTGACCCTTGGCGCTGAATACGATGAAATGTCGTTATGGCGTGCGCTTGAAGTCTCTCAAATGCAAGATGTTATTAAGCAACTGAGTAATGGATTGGATACACAAATTGGTAGGAACGGAGTTCGACTGTCTGGCGGTCAACGACAACGTCTAGCAATAGCCCGCATGGTGCTGAGCAATCCTAAGTTTGTTATTCTTGATGAAGCGACATCTGCACTCGACACTGCAACAGAGTCGGCACTGCATAAAGCTCTGAGCGAGTTTTTGAAAGATCGCACAACTTTGATAGTGGCTCATCGATTATCAGCGGTGAAACAAGCCGATCTAATCTATGTTTTAGAAGATGGGCAAGTCACACAGACGGGAACACATGGTGAATTGGTTGAACAACAAGGACTTTATCAAACACTCTACGGCAGTGTGCAATCGCACGCCTGATGTTTATAGTTCTGAGTCTTTAAGTCGGGCATCGAGTCTGACTAACGTTTCAACTTGGGAGGTCGCGTGACCTCCCCATCCGTTACCACCCCTTTATCAACGAAGCATCAATGCGATAGCAGCTCAGTGCGTCTTTGTCAGGGCTGCGAGCTTCCCGTAGATAAAATGGACATCCCTTTGGGGAAATCTGCTTACTGTCCAAGGTGTGGTACTCAGCTTTATAGAGGCGGGACCCCTAGCCTCTCTGGAAACCTAGCAATTGCGATTACCTGCTTATTGCTGTTTATCCCCTCGCACTTTTTTGAATTCATCAGTATTCGCCTGATTGGTGTCATGATACCTGCTACATTACCATCCGGCGTCTTTACTTTAATGGGTGAAGGCTTCCCTCTGCTTGGCTTACTGATCCTGTTCTGCAGTTCGATCGCTCCGTTGCTCGTGTGTACATCGGTACTCATTACCCATTTATCATTGCGATTCAAATTTTTTACACCATTTAGGTATGCGTTAGCCATCATCCAGACATTAAAACATTGGATGATGCTGGATGTGTTTCTGGTAAGTTTGGCGGTCTCATGTTTCAAACTGCAAGATTACTCTGACATTTTCGTCGGCCCTGGTTTGATTGGCTTGATTCTTCTGCAACTTTTCAGCGTATTATTGGTAAGCCGTATCAGTGTGCGTCGCTACTGGGAAGCTTGGGCAAAAGAATCTGACTACTCTTTTGCTGAAAGTAAGAACATACACTGTCACAACTGCCACCTATCTCAACCGGATGGACATACTTGCGTGCGTTGTCACCATGACTTATACCACCGCAAGCCCTACTCTATACAGAAGACATGGGCTCTGCTGTTTGCCGCATCCGTGGCTATCGTGCCAGCCAATGTCATTCCTATTTCTATTCTTATTACCAACGGACAAAGGCTAGAAGACACCATAATTTCTGGTGTCGCGTCGCTGATAAATAGCGATATGTACGGCATTGCAGCGATCATTTTTATTGCCAGTATCGTCGTGCCCGTCGCGAAAATACTCGGCCTCGCGTACATCTTAATCTGTATCAAGATGAAGCGCGCCGTTTACCACAGACAACGTATGACCATCTATTTCATTGTGAAATGGGTGGGGAAATGGTCGGTGATGGACCTGTTCGTTATTTCGATCATGATGACCTTGGTCGACCGTGGACAGATTTTAAACTTTACACCAGGTTATGGTGCAGTCGCTTTTGGCGTCGTAGTTGTTCTCACGATGCTGGCAGCGGAAAGCTTAGATCCTAGGCTAATTTGGGATAACTACACCTCTAAAGATGAGTCAGTGAATGAACAACGATAACCAATCACAAACGTCATATTCACCAGAAGTAAGGAAAAACAAAGGCATCTCACCTTTGTGGATTCTACCGATATTAACCGTTGCATTAGCCGGTTGGTTGGTCATTAAATCGATACACGATGCCGGGCAACGTGTGCAGATATACTTCTCAGATGCCGCAGGTTTAGTCGCAGGTCGAACAACGATTCGTTACCAAGGCTTAGAGGTGGGTATGGTGCGTGACATCACCTTGTCCAAAGATTTATCGAGCATCTACGTTGATGCTGACATCTACCCAGAAGCTAAGAAGCTTCTCTCAAAAGGCACTCGTTTTTGGCTTGTGAAGCCAACGGCAAGTTTGTCGGGTATCTCAGGGTTAGACGCTCTTGTTTCAGGTAACTATATTGCTATCCACCCGAGCGAAACCAAACAAGACCCAGAAACCGTTTTCCAAGCGTTAGAATCCTCCCCTTCTGACTTACTGGCTTCTGAAGGTTTGAACATTTCACTGACGACCAAAGATCTGGGCGGCGTGTCTGTTGGCTCTCAAATCGTTTACCGTAAAATCCCAATTGGTGAGGTTTACAACTACCAGTTAAACGACAACGCGAAATCCGTTACGATTCAAGCGTCGATTAAAGATGAATACAGCCATATCATTACCGACCAAAGCCGTTTTTGGAATGTCAGTGGCTTAGGTGCCAGTATTGGCTTTTCTGGTGTTGATGTTCGCTTAGAGAGCCTAAGTGCATTGCTTGGCGGTTCAATTGCGGTCGACTCTCCAGGAGAAGGCCAACCGGTTGAGATGAATACTAAGTTCAAACTCTACCCAGATCTGAAAACAGCGGGTCGAGGTATCTCTATCAAGATTGCCGTTCCCGATGATAATAAAATCAGTGCAACAGGTGCTCCGATCATGTATCGCGGCATTGAAATCGGTCAAATCACTGATTTATCGCTAAGTGAAGGGCGTGAAAACGTCGTTGCATCTGCCGCTATCCAACCGGCATTCAGTGACTTTTTAAACAGCGGCAGTAAATTCGTTCTAGAAGAGGCTGAACTGTCGCTTACTGGCATGAAAAACATTGCCAATTTAGTGACAGGTAACTTTTTAACCTTGGTACCGGGTGAAGGTGAAAAGGCGCGTCGATTTACTGCAATCCGCAAAAATGAATTCAGTCAGGAACAAGAGAAATCCGTTGCGATTCGCTTAACGTCGAACAATTCGTTCGGGTTAGATGTCGGTACACAACTTCTCTACAAAGGCATTGCCGTTGGCTCTATCATCCATGTGGGATTAGTTGATGGTGTTGGTACGGGCTCTGATAAACACGAAGTCTTCATGGATGCACTTATCGATAATGAGTACGCGCACCTAATCAAAAGCCACAACCGTTTCTTTGTGACAGGCAGTGCGACCGCAGAGCTGACCGAATCAGGTCTAAGTGTTACGGTTCCACCGGCAAAGCAGCTTCTTACTGGCTCGATCAGCTTTGTGAGTGAAGGTAAACCTGAAGCTCGAACTGACTACCAACTTTTCCAAAGCAAATCGTTAGCAGAAATCGCTAAGTTTAATCAGTCTGGTTCAAAGACACTTTCTTTGTTTGCCAGTGAGTTACCTTCAATTTCTAAAGGCAGTCCACTCCTCTACCGCAACCTACAAGTGGGTAGTATTTCTGATTTTCAGCTTGCCGACGGTGGCGTAAGAATCAAAGTCACAATCGAAAATCGTTACACGCACTTACTCAACAAGCACACTGTTTTCTGGAACCGATCAGGCGTTGAGGTTGATGCGTCGCTATCGGGTATCAGCATTAAAGCGGCACCAGTTAAAACCCTTATCCAAGGCGGTATTGCTTTTGACTCTCTGCCGGGAATCGACAACAAACTTGGTGACGTGTGGAAGCTTTACAAAGATTCAAAATCTGCTCGAAAATTTGGCCGCGCGATTACTATCACCTCTTCTGGCGATCAAGAAGTCAACAAGGGCATGGCGATCAAATATCAAGGTGTCACTGTTGGTGAGGTTACTTTGGTGATTCCGAACTTCAACAAGGGCGGCATTGAAATTACTGCGCGTATTTTACCTGAGTACGTCGACAAGATTGCCGTGACGAACAGTCACTTCTGGTTGGCAGAACCTGAGATTGGCCTTAATGGCATCAAAAACGTCTCTGCGCTGCTCTCTAAACACATCAACGTAGACCCGGGCAAAGGTGAAAGAAACACGAAATTTGAGCTTAGCAAAGGACCTGTGCAGCCTGAAGGCAAGATATTCCAACTGCAAAGCGAAACGCGCGGCTCAGTATCTGAAGGTACACCTATCCTATTCCGTGAACTAGAAATTGGCAGTGTTATAGATGTTCAGCTGGGCGAGTTTGCTGATCGCATCATATCTACGATTCAAATAGAACCTGACTACGCGTATCTAATCCGCGCAAACACCGTGTTCTGGAACGTGTCGGGCGTCGATGTCTCTATCGGCCTGTCAGGCGCAAACATCAAAGCCGGAACGGTAGACAGCTTGTTAAGAGGTGGTATTACATTCTCAACGCCACCGACAAATGAACTTCAACCAGTAGCAAGCGAAGATCAGTCTTTCTACCTCTATCCTCAAGCCGAAGATGAGTGGAAATCATGGAGAACCGCAATTCCTCGCCCATAGAGTGAACTCTCTGACGTTTCTGGAAGATTAATTCTTCATCAAAATGCAGCCATTAGGCTGCATTTTTGTTGTTTGCTGCAAATATGGTTTAGGACGGCCTCATTTTGCTTTAAACTCCCCGCATTAATGCAATAAATCGAGATACTCTTTTGCACGCTAACGTATATATTCCTGAAGAATTCCTAACGCACATCGAAGCAATCATGCCTAGTCATCTAGATATGGCTTCTTTTGTTGCGTCATGCCAAAAACCACTTCGTAAAAGTATTCGAATCAACACATTGAAAATCAGTGTTGAAGACTTCCTAGTACGAGCAAAAGAGAAAGGCTGGGAACTGGAACCTGTACCTTGGTGTGAAACGGGCTTTTGGATTACAGCGGACGAAAGTGAAGCGCCACTAGGTAATACGGCAGAACACATGTCTGGTCTTTTCTACATCCAAGAAGCCAGCTCGATGATGCCACCCTCGGCACTTTTCCAAGGCGAAGCTGATTACCAAGCGGTGCTAGACACTGCGGCTGCACCCGGCTCTAAAACAACGCAAATCGCTGCGCTAATGAATAATCGCGGTGTATTGGTTGCCAATGAGTATGCAGCAAGCCGTGTGAAGGTCCTTCACGCTAACATCGAACGTTGTGGCGTTCGTAATGCCGCTCTAAGTAACTTTGACGGTCGAGTTTTTGGTGGTTGGTTACCAGAACAGTTTGATGCTGTGTTGCTAGACGCACCCTGCTCTGGCGAAGGCACCATTCGTAAAGATGCCGATGCGATGAAGAACTGGACGTATCAATCAGTGGTCGACATTGCCGACACGCAAAAAGATCTGATTGAAAGTGCATTCCATGCTCTTAAACCTAATGGTGTTTTGGTTTACTCAACGTGTACGCTTAGCACCGAAGAGAACCAACAAGTGTGTCATCACCTAAAAGAAACCTTTGGTGATGCGGTTGAATTCGAATCTCTGGAATCACTATTCGACAACGCAAAAGCAACCACGACAGAAGAAGGCTTTCTTCACATCTTCCCACAGGTCTATGACTCTGAAGGTTTCTTTGTTGCACGTATCCGTAAACTAGCGTCTGTTACTCCACCAGAAGTTAAAAAACGTATGGGTAAATTCCCATTTGAAAAAGCATCAAAGAAAACTCAGCAAGAAGTCGCTGAACAACTAATGAGTACTCTCGATATCGAATTGCCAAGCGATACTCAGGTTTGGATTCGCGACAAAGACGTTTGGCTATTCCCAGAAGCGCTAGAGCCGATGATCGGTGAGTTCCGTTTTTCTCGCATGGGAATCAAGATCGCTGAAACCCATAAAAAAGGTTACCGCTGGCAGCACCAAGTAGCGACAACGCTCGCAACAGGTAATGAAGCTAATGTTGTAGAGCTTAGTATTGAAGATGCTCGTGAATGGTTCATGGGCCGCGATGTTCGCCCTGAAAACTTGTCAGGAAAAGGTGAAGTACTAGTGAAGTACAATGGTGCAATCATCGGCCTTGGTAAGTGGGTTGGCAACCGAGTGAAGAACGGTTTACCACGCGAACTCGTGCGCGATAAGAACCTTTTCTAAAAGCGTTCGCACTGAATACACCTTAATAAACAAAAAGCCCAAACAACGTTAATTGTTTGGGCTTTTTCTATTCTATCGGCCATATAAGTCAGTGTGCGAGCGCTTGTAAATCAACAGCTAATTATATAAATATCAATTCAAGTCACTATTTCCAAAAAGAAAAATCGCACTTTAGAGAATCTAAACTAGACTTCAATCTAACAGTCAAAAGATTAAAACGATTAGCGTAGGCTCTTCGGAGCCCTTTCCCCTAAGCCCAAACAGGAAGGTTTGGGCTTTTTTTTGACCGAAAGGACCGCTTACTTAACTAAGCTGATACCTTCTTTGTCGATAGTGATCTTGCCAGATTTGTATAGACCACCAATTGTCTTCTTGAACGTACCTTTGCTGGTTCTGAATGCAGAGAAAATAACTTCAGGAGAAGACTTATCATTCAAAGGCAGGTAACCGCCTTTCTTCTCAAGCAGGTCAAGAACCTTAGTGCTTAGGTCATCCATCTTAGCCACACCAACCTTCTGAAGAGACAAATCAATCTTACCGTCTTCTTCACGAACGTTTTTAATGTAGCCTTTTAGTGTTTTACCAATGAACAGCTTACCGATGATGTCAGATGGGAAAATCATACCCCAGTGTTCACCGTTCACGATCGCTTTGTAACCTAACTGGCTGCGCTCAGCGATAATGAGATCGACTTGCTCATTTTGCTTATAAGTCGCAGGCGTGTTGTCTAACCATTTGTTGAACTTCGTTGTACCAACGATACGGCTCGATGCTTTATCGATATACACATATACTAAGATTGACTGACCTTCGTTTAAACGGCCACGCTGCTCGCTGAAAGGAACAAGAAGGTCTTTACCTTTCACGCCCCAGCTCATGAATGCACCAGTGCTGTTAACACCTTCAACCGTCATCAAACCAAACTGGCCTACTTGAGCTATTGGTTTTTCAGTCGTTGCAGCGATCTGGTTGTCAGAATCTATGTATAAGAAAACATCTAGCTTTTGACCAATTTCAACACCTTCAGGAGTAAATCGTTTCGGCAGCAACACGGTTCCATAGTCGCTCGCGTCAAGGAATACACCGAAGTCTGCTTGTTTTACTACTTCTAAGTTGTTTATTTGACCAATATTAATCATCAAGGTTGTCTCTACTTTAAATTTGGCGGAGATTATACGTGATCTCTGATATGCTTTCGCTAGTTTCATTCATATTTTTACATTCTAGGAGACATCGTTGATCACCGTTGATAAACAAGATGCGATAACACTTAAAATTAACCATGCCATGGCTAAGACCAAAAAGCTCGACATGGACGTTTATCTATTCATTCCCGGTGAACTTGGACTGACTCCTGAAGTGCTTTCTGAAAGTGCCTTTTTCTACAGCTCAATCACTCAAAAACGTGCCTACTATAGTGACAAAACACTTTTACCTTTGGTACACAGTCGCTTGGCAAAACGTGGACGCTTATCTACAACACAGTATCGTGTCAGTTTGAGTCTGTTTGCCTACCAATATGTTATCGCGTTAGATAAAGCAGTCAGCAGCTTAAATAAAACTGATAGTGACGACGTAACGGCTGATGAAGTAGATGAAGTCATTGAATTGGCTTTAGATATCTTGAAGAAGCTACGCCGAAGCATCCCTTACGAAGAAAATCTCAAGCGCTACTACGCTAATATCGATAACTACCTATCTTGGTATACCGAGCAAAAGTTCCTATCGCTAGTTTCACACATGCCACGAGGTAGTGAGTATTCAACGATTAAAGAACGACTCTTAACGCTTTGTGATAAAGAGACCGCGCACCGTAAACTGAACCGCTACAACTCAGCAAGAGTTCGAGAGGACGTTACCCGCTTGAGTAACAAGATGCGTTTGCTGCGTCGTTTGATTGAACACCCTATCGTGCTTAAAGAAAAGACAACGTCGATGGGTAAGAACGTTAAGCGTGCCGTGAAAGGCATCGCGACCGGTTTGGTGATGGTTGTCGTGACCACTACTGTGATCTTGGCTCGTGACTTTCTTGGTGAGATTACCGCCTCTTTCATCGTGGCAATGTCTTTCATTTACGCACTGCGTGAGATCTTTAAAGATGACTTGAGAGACATCCTTTGGCGCTGGCTGCGTAAAGGCAAGCCAAAATGGAAGCGTCGTTACTATGATCCAACGACCAACAAGTCAGTAGGCCATAAACTGGAATGGTTGGACTACGCAAATTTTTCTAAGCTTGCAGATCGCATTCAGTCGATCCGTAAAAAGCGTGTGGTACAACGTGAAGAGCAAATCTTGCATTACCGCTCTCATACTGAGATGTCGACATCGACCTTTATGAGTGGTTATGAGGAGACTCGTGAAACGTTATCGATCAGCCTAAGAGCGCTGACACGGTTGATGGATAAAGGCTCAAACAAGATCTACCGCTTGAATGAAGGACAAGTGAGCCGCGAATCAGTAGAAAAGCGTCATCTTCTCAACCTGATCATTAAAGAGAACAACCATGATAACGAACCAACCTACTACCGTTGGAAGATCGTTATGAACCGTTCAAAAATAGTTGATATTGAGCAGATCACTCAAGAGTCATAGAGCCGTTATAAAGTTCTCTATAACGGTATGTGGAAACCATTCACATACCGTTGTTTTATCTCTTCAACGTTACCCATGACTTCTAAACCAAAATCTATTATTTAATCGCTATTTTCTTGAAGGGACTTTCTTAATTGAAAGCGTAAGCGTGAACTCCGCCATCGGCTCGTCACCATGTAAAGATGGGCAAGTCGCGATAATGGTTACGGGTTGATTGACCCGTTCTCCGGTCGACATGGTTTCTGCCAGCATAGTGTTGATCAGCTCACCGTCGTTACAAGTGAAATGCACATCACCTTCAGGGCGCTTCAAAAAGTTACCCGTCACCTCTTTAAAAGCCAACGAGATCTTTTCACCTTGCTGCTGAGATTTGCTCATCGCAAGAAACCCACCCGCGACATCCGCACCTACAGCCAAAACGCCAAAGTACATACTGTTAAGGTGATTCTTAGTACGCCTTCTAAGCGGGATTTTCACTTCAACATGTTGGTTGTCCAACGCGAGTAGTTTTGGTCGGCACAACCAGATAAGTGGGACTTTGAAAAAGCCAAACATGCTTAAGTAGAAATTTGCTTTTTGTAGAGGGGTCAACATTCGAATTACCTAGCCAAGTTAGTCATCAGACCAGTTAATCGACTAGCGATAAGAATGTCAAAAAAATGTTACAAAAAAGAGATATCATCGCACAATGATATCTCTTTCATTCTCAAAGCATTAGCGCCTTAAGTCGGCTTATCAGGCAAGCTAATCGATTTACGCAGTCACGACCGTTTCTACGCATTCAAGATCAGCTATGTAACCTTGTAGACGTGGGTAATCCACTAAGCCTTGAGTTACTAGCAGCACTGGCTTCTTCGCGTTCAGGGTTGCTTTAACAATCATATCCAACAAGGTAATAACCGCTTCGTTTTGTGGATCAAAAGCGTGTTGCTGAGCTTCATTGTGTTTGTCTACGCCTAAAGTGAAAGACGCTAAGCTATCAACGTTTACCACTACACCATCGAAGTAATGCAGTAAACGTTCGCTCAGTAGCACTGCAGACGGCACATCGCACGAGAACAGTACTTTCAAACCGTTAAGGCCGCGTGGTAGCCCTTGCTCGGCAAGCAGGTCAATAATCTTAGCGGCATCGCTTAATGTTCGTACATAAGGCACAACCACTTCAACGTTAATACCCTGCTCACGCAATGTTTTAATGACCTGACACTCTAAAGCGAAAGCCTTGCTGTATTCTGGTGTCGCGTAACGAGCAACGCCACGAACACCTAGTGCAGGGTTAATCTCTTCTGCTTCACAGTTCCCGCCAAGCAGCGAACGGAATCCATAGCTGTCTGCACTGCTTAATGCGATACGAACAGAAGTGTGATTTGGCTGAACGGCAGCTTGAATGGCAATCACTAAGGTCGAAACAAAATGCTCATCGACTGTTTTATCGCCAAGGATCGCTTCTAAAGACGTTTTTTCAATATCAGTCAAAGTATCTAAGTGACTCTCGATACTTGGGTGGTAGAAGACACGATCCATCACTAATTCTGATAATGAAACGTATAAGTGGTTAGAATTATTATTATCGTTGTAAGAAGGCAGCACATCACCTAAGACGAGTTCTGGGTGCAAAGTGCTTTGATTTTCTTGAGTCATTGCTGCTCCAGCATTTTTATGTTGTGTTCAAACGAAAATACCGATAGCTGCCTGTTAATACAAGTGAAAATCCCTTATTTGACGCTGGCCTGCTGATAAAAATAAGAATATTAGCAATAACTGAGATAACTTTGACTCAATAGAGTTTATTCCTCTGTTCAATTCCGTTATCTTAACCACTTCGCAATAGAATAAAAAAGCTATCACATGCCATTAAAAACTGATGAGTTGAGAACCCAAGCTCTGGGTCCTATGCCAACTCCTGCCGAACTAGGCAATGCACACCCTATTACTGACGACGTTGCTGAGCGCATTAAAAATTCTCGCCGCCAAATCGAAGATATCCTAACTGGTCGTGATAACCGCCTATTAGTTATCGTAGGCCCTTGCTCTGTTCACGATACAGATGCGGCACTTGATTACGCTGAGCGCCTAAGCAAAATTCAAGACCAGTACAAAGATGAACTGTTCGTTGTAATGAGAACCTACTTCGAGAAGCCTCGTACTGTTGTAGGTTGGAAGGGTTTGATTACAGATCCTAACCTTGATGGTTCATACGCACTTGAAACAGGCTTGAACAAAGCTCGTAAGCTTCTGCTAGATATCAACAAGCTTGGCCTAGCTACCGCGACTGAATTCCTTGATATGATCACAGGTCAGTACATTGCAGACCTTATCACTTGGGGTGCGATTGGCGCTCGTACAACTGAATCTCAGATTCACCGTGAAATGGCTTCTGCACTGTCTTGCCCTGTTGGCTTCAAGAACGCGACCAACGGCAACATCAAGATTGCTATCGATGCAATTCGTGCAGCACATGCTTCACATTACTTCTACTCTCCAGATAAGAACGGCCGCATGACGGTTTACCGTACTTCTGGCAACCCATACGGTCACGTTATTCTACGTGGTGGTGATAAAGGCCCTAACTTCGACGCTGAATCTGTAGATGCTGCGTGTAAGCAACTGGCTGAATTCGATCTACCTCAACGTTTGGTTGTAGACTTTAGCCACGCTAACTGTCAGAAACAGCACCGTAAGCAGTTAGAAGTTGCACAAGACATTTGTGAGCAAATTAAATCTAACAAGAACCAAATTGCAGGCATTATGGCAGAGAGCTTCATTATTGAAGGCAACCAGCCAATGACAGATATCAACAACCTAGAATATGGCAAGTCGATTACTGACCCATGCCTAAGCTGGGAAGATACTGCAACAATGCTAGACATGCTTGCAACAGCAATTAAAGATAGAAACTTAGCTTAAGGAAACAACACAATGCCATCATTTGACATTATCTCTGAAGTAGAAGCAGTAGAACTGCGTAACGCAGTAGACAACGCAAACCGTGAACTATCGACTCGTTTCGATTTCCGCGGCGTTGACGCAAGCTTTGATTACAAAGATGAATCAGTAAAATTGACTGCTCAAGACGATTTTCAACTGAAGCAAATGCGCGATATCCTTCGCAGCAACCTAACGAAGCGTAATGTTGATCCTAACGCGATGGAAGCGAAAGCGGCAGACCAAACAGGTCGCACTTGGCACCAAACGGTTATCTTTAAGCAAGGCATTGAAACTGATGTCGCTAAGAAGATCGTTAAGCTAATCAAAGACAACAAAGTTAAAGTTCAAGCTTCTATCCAAGGCGACAAAGTTCGTGTTACTGGTAAGAAGCGTGATGACCTACAAGCTGTTATGGCTCTAGTTCGCGGCGGTGAACTTGGTCAACCTTTCCAGTTTGACAACTTCCGCGACTAATTATTGAGTTTGAGCGACCGCCTATTTGGGTTGCTCATTCATCAGCACAATGTCGTGTTTGAAATAGCAAAAAGCCACTTCTCGAAGTGGCTTTTTATTTATCTGGTCCAGCTTTAGTTTTATTCCGAGCCTCTAGCCGATTTCAAACAACCAGAAAGCTCTCATTTCAACTAGAAGCAATTACCTCAACTGAGTACTTGGGCTGCTGACAATTTTAGATCTTTGCCGACCAACAGATTAAACTCTACGCTTGCTGGTGGAATAAACACACACACTCGTAATTTCTCTGCTCTTGCTTGCTCAAGCTTTGTTGATAGCTCTCCGCTGTTGGCGTAGCTCTCTCTTTCTGCATCTCGGCGGCACAGGTCGATAAATTCAAATGGACAATCGCTCGGTGAAAGTACGAGCTCTGCCTCCTGCATCAAACGTAAAGCCTTCATAGACAGCAGCTCGACATCTTGCTCGAATTCAATCCAAGTGACCTGCCCTTCGCTATCAATGCCTTCGGTTAGCGCTTGCTGGTAGTAAGACTCTAACTGCTCTCTGTCATTCACCTGCTCGATAAAGCTGGATGACAAGAAACGCTCCCAAAATTTACGACGCTCGTCGACGGTTGGGAATGACTCTTTGATTGAATTGCGTTTTGATGCACCGAAGTCTGCTATCAAACCTATGTTTTGTGGCAATACCGTTTCGAGTTTTTCTCTGATATTTCTTACTAAAACAGGTGATGCCCCGCCACTAGAGATGGCAATTTGGATTCTGCCGCGATTTATCATCGAAGGTGTGATGAAGTCGCAGTAAGGAAGATCGTCAACCACATTGACTAAAATGCCCAGTTTTTTCGCATCATTATACACTTGGTGATTCAAGCTTGGGTTGTCTGTTGTGGCCCAAACCTGCAAGTAATTTTTCGATATGATCTGTGACGAGTAAAAGTTTTGAACCCAGTGAAGCTTGTTCTCGTCCACAAGCTGCTTTAAGTAAGGCGCTACCTTGGGAGACACCAAAGTCACATCCGCTCCCGCTCGTAGTAAGCTATCGACTTTACGGCAAGCAACCTCACCCCCACCAACCACTAAGATTGGCTTATTTTCTACATCCAAAAACATTGGGAAATAACGCATGTTCTTCCTTGAGACTACTTCAATAACTATTCAGCCATGCTACCAAATTTGGAGCATATTCATAACTATCGAAGTGTAATAAAAATATTTATTGACCAAATTTCAACATTTCTTGAGTTTAATATTTCATCATTGTGATGTTTATTCAGAATATTTATCTAGTCGATTATCAATATAAAAATCTAAATCTCGTTGCACCAACAGTGTGAACCGTTGCACTATTTACATTCACTTAACATTTGGTCATTCTAATTGTGTTCGGATTTGTGATTTCATTCAAAATTCTTTTTAAATTATACATTTGTGAAACTACGGATCCTTTCCTAACCTTATAAACAGTTGTTTAAATCGCACACAGTTTCATTTGCAAAATGCAACTCGTTTAATTTGAATAACAAGGTCATAGAAAACGCAACACATAAGAGAAACTCAAACGAGCACGAGTATCAGGTGTCACCTGGTTAACAAGGAAGGATACAAATGACAAATAAACTAACACTTCTTGCTTCAGTAGTAGCTGCATCAACTGCGATGATGGCAACATCGGCATCAGCGGCAGAAAGCACTCTGGACAAAGTCACATCTCAAGGTTTTCTAACTTGTGGTGTAAGTACCGGTCTTCCAGGGTTCTCTAACCCTAACTCAAAAGGTGAATGGGAAGGAATTGATGTTGAGTATTGTCAAGCTCTTGCAGCGGCTGTACTCGGTGACAAGACTAAAGTTAAGTATGTACCTCTAACAGCAAAAGAGCGTTTTACTGCGCTTCAATCTGGCGAAATCGACGTACTATCTCGTAACACAACATGGACATTACATCGTGACACTGCTCTAGGTCTGAACTTCGTAGGCGTTAACTACTACGATGGTCAAGGCTTCATGGTTAAGAAAGAACTTGGCCTAACAAGTGCTCAAGAGCTTGATGGCGCTTCTGTATGTGTTCAATCAGGTACAACAACTGAACTTAACCTAGCCGACTACTTCCGTAACAGTGGCATGTCTTACAAGCCAGTGGTATTCGATACGGCAGCACAAACATCGAAAGGTTTCGACGCAGGTCGTTGTGACGTACTAACAACTGACCAATCTGGTCTATACGCACTTCGCCTAAACCTAGCTGATCCTAAATCTGCAGAAGTACTTCCTGAAATCATCTCTAAAGAGCCTCTAGGCCCTGTTGTTCGTCAAGATGATGATCAATGGTTTAACGTTGCTAAGTGGACACTTTCAGCAATGATTAACGCGGAAGAATACGGCATCTCTTCTAAAAATGCAGACGAAATGCTTAAGTCAAAAGATCCAAACATCAAACGTATTCTTGGTGTAGACGGTCCTAAAGGTAAAGGCCTTGGCATTCGCGACGACTGGGGTTACCAAGTAATTAAGCAAGTTGGTAACTACGGTGAGAGTTTTGAGCGTACTGTTGGTACAGGTTCTCCACTTCAAATCTCTCGTGGTGTAAATGCATTATGGAATGCGGGCGGCTTTATGTACGCTCCACCAATCCGTTAATAAATTTTCAAGCATCAATTAGGGCGGAGTTTTCCGCCCTATTTATTAAATGGATTTGAGGTTATAGTAGTATGAAACCTAATGAAACTATTTCTCCAGCTCAGGCAAAGCCACAGCCCAAAAGTGCCAACTTATTTTACAACCCCACTTTTCGCTCCATCATTTTCCAAATTATCGCCGTCGGGGCGCTTTGTGCTTTCTTTTACACGATTGTAAATAATGCACTCACAAACTTAGATTCCCGTGGTATCACCACTGGTTTTGATTTTCTCTCCCAAGAAGCTGGTTTTGGTATCGGCTTAACACTGATTGAATACGACGAGACCTTCTCATACGGTCGTACATTCTTTATCGGTCTTCTCAATACCGCTTTGGTTTCAGTACTCGGCATCATGCTAGCGACAGTGCTGGGCTTTAGTATGGGTATCGCTAGACTCTCTTCAAACTGGCTAGTTAGCCGATTTGCAGCTGTCTACATTGAGATATTCCGAAATATCCCTCTGCTATTACAAATCTTTTTCTGGTATTTCGCCGTTCTACAAGCCTTGCCTTCTGCTCGTCAAAGTATGAGTCTAGGTGAAGCAATTTTCTTGAACGTACGCGGGTTGTACTTCCCTGCTCCAGTCTTTGAGCAAGGCAGTAGCATTGTCATCGCATCATTGATTGTCGGTATTATCGCTACGTTTATTATCAACATCTGGGCTAAGAACAGACAGAAACTGACCGGCCAACAAACACCGATGTTGCGAATTGCCGCTGCGTTGATTTTAGGCTTACCGTTGATAACTTACTTTGTTATGGGCATGCCTATCTCTGCAGATTACCCTGTGTTGAAAGGGTTTAACTTCAAGGGTGGTGTTACGATAATCCCTGAGCTTGCTGCATTGATGCTCGCTTTAAGTATCTATACAGCAGCGTTCATTGCTGAGATTGTTCGTTCAGGTATTAACGCGGTAAACCATGGGCAAACTGAGGCTGCGATGTCTCTAGGCATCCCACGTTCTAGAACTCTAAAGCTTGTCATCATTCCACAAGCATTAAGAATCATTATCCCACCACTAACCAGTCAGTATCTAAACCTGACCAAAAACTCATCACTTGCGATGGCCATTGGTTATCCTGATCTTGTCTCTGTATTTGCAGGAACAACACTTAACCAAACTGGACAAGCTATCGAAGTAATCGCGATGACAATGGGCGTCTACCTAACCTTGAGCCTATTAACGTCCGCTCTAATGAACATATACAACCGCAAAGTAGCATTGGTGGAGAGATAAGATGAGTACACATCAATTTCAACCTGATCTTCCGCCTCCAGCGAATACTGTTGGGCCAGTCGGTTGGTTAAGAAAAAATCTATTTAATGGACCTGTTAACAGCGTCGTCACTGTGATTCTTGCTTACTTTGCTTTCACCCTATTATGGGCAATAGCGGATTGGGCATTCATCAGTGCCGACTGGATAGGAACCACACGTGATGCCTGTACTAGCGAAGGCGCTTGTTGGGTTTTTATCAGCGTTCGTTGGGACCAATTCATGTATGGCTTCTACCCAGAAGCTGAACTGTGGCGACCTCGCCTCTTCTATGCAACGTTGGCCATTTTTGTAGCCTTACTGGCTTATGAAAAAACACCTAAACGTACGTGGATTTGGTTGTTCTTCGTCAACATCTACCCATTTATCATTGCTGGCTTGCTATACGGTGGCGTCTTTGGGTTAGAAGTTGTTGATACCCATAAATGGGGCGGCCTACTGGTTACACTGGTCATCGCACTTGTTGGTATTGTAGTGTCACTCCCTATTGGTGTTGCACTTGCTCTTGGGCGCCGCTCAGAGATGCCGATCATTCGCAGTATGTGTACCGTATACATCGAAATTTGGCGTGGCGTACCGCTCATTACAGTTCTATTCATGGCTTCAGTAATGCTGCCACTCTTTTTATCAGAAGGGACAGAAACCGATAAGCTCATTCGAGCACTTGTAGGGGTAGTTCTATTCAGTGCAGCCTACATGGCCGAAGTAATTCGAGGTGGTCTACAAGCAATACCAAAAGGCCAATACGAAGCAGCTGATGCTCTGGGGTTAAGCTACTGGAAAAAGACTGGGCTTATCATTCTACCTCAAGCTCTTAAAATCACGATTCCTTCAATTGTGAACACCTTCATTGGTTTGTTTAAAGATACCAGTCTTGTTTTGATTATTGGTATGTTTGATGTACTAGGAATTGGCCAAGCCGCGAATACCGACCCTGAATGGCTTGGGTATTCAACAGAAAGTTATGTATTTGTCGCGTTAGTGTTCTGGGTGTTTTGTTTTGGCATGTCGAGATATTCGATATGGCTAGAAAACAGACTTCACACCGGTCACAAACGATAATTAACAAGATCAAGGACGTATTATGACGCAGCAGACAGAAAACAACTCTCAAGGTCTTATGATCGAGTTGAAAGACATGAACAAGTGGTACGGTGAATTCCACGTACTTAAGAACATCAATTTAGAAGTTAAAAAAGGCGAGAAAATCGTTATCTGTGGCCCTTCAGGCTCTGGTAAATCAACGATGATCCGCTGCATCAACCGATTAGAAGAGCACCAAAAAGGTCATATCTTCGTTTCAGGTAATGAATTAACGGAAGACCTAAAGAACATCGAAGCCGTGCGTAGAGATGTCGGCATGTGTTTCCAACACTTCAATCTGTTTCCACATCTGACGGTATTAGAGAACTGTACTCTGGCTCCAATCTGGGTCAAAAAGATGCCAAAAGAAGAAGCCGAAGCGATTGCAATGAAGTACCTAGAGCGCGTAAAAATCCCTGAGCAAGCGGACAAGTTCCCAGGTCAGCTTTCAGGTGGTCAACAGCAGCGTGTAGCTATCGCTCGCTCTTTGTGTATGAACCCTCAAGTGATGCTGTTTGATGAGCCAACGTCGGCGCTCGATCCAGAAATGGTTCGTGAGGTGTTAGACGTAATGGTTGAGCTTGCAGAAGAAGGCATGACGATGCTTTGTGTAACGCACGAGATGGGCTTTGCTAAAGAGGTCGCGGATCGCGTTATCTTCATGGATGCCGGTGAAATCATAGAAGAGAACAACCCTGTCGATTTCTTTGAAAACCCACAATCAGACAGAACGCAGAACTTCTTAAGCCAAATCTTACACCACTAATGTGTTATGATGCATAAACTACAGAGGCGGCTTAGGTCGCCTCTTTGTTTTCAGTGTTATAATTAGTTTTTCAAGATTATAAACAGCGATTCAGTGCGATTAAAATTGAACAACGAACCTTAACTGCACTTTAAGAAATACTTTGTTACACCTTCAGAAACACTTAACCGACTATTTTGATTATTATTTTACGTATACAAGAGGAATGAGAGACTTGATTTTTCGAACTTTCACCCCCATAAATGTACTAATAACTATTGAAGTCACCTTACGAGGAAGATTATGAACAGCCCTATGTTTTCACGCACAGCATCTCAAGAAAGTGCTCTGCAAACCAATAAAGTGTTGCGTAACACCTACGCATTACTGTCTATGACACTACTTTGGTCTGCTGTTGTAGCAGGCGTATCCATGGCGATGAACCTTCCTCGCCCGGGTCTTATTATCATGCTAGTTGGCTTCTACGGCCTACTTTTCCTAACAGAAAAGAACCGTGACAACAGCATGGGTCTAGTCTTCACATTCCTATTTACAGGTTTCTTAGGCTACACCATCGGTCCAATCTTAAACATGTACGTTGGCGCAGGCATGGGTGATGTCATCCTAACTGCACTTGGCGGTACAGCACTGGCGTTTATGGGCGCATCAGCTTACGCACTAACAACTAAGCGTGACCTGTCGTTCCTTAATGGCATGCTATTAGCGGGTTTCGTAGTACTACTTGTAGGTATGGTTGCAAACATCTTCCTACAAATGCCTCTACTATCATTGGCAATGAGCGGTATGTTCATCCTGTTCTCGACTGGTGTTATCTTGCTTACAACGCAAAACATCATTCGTGGCGGTGAAACAAACTACATCTCTGCAACGATCAGCTTGTACGTATCGATCTACAACATCTTCATCAGCCTACTAAGCATCCTAGGCATCATGGGCAGCGACGACTAATCGTTCCCATCATTGAAGAATATCTAGCCCAAGAGCCTACCTCTTGGGCTTTTTTGTATCTATAAGTACGATATTTCATTGGATAGCTACAATTTCTGTTGAGAAAGACAAACTTGGTCATGTACCCTATCCGCATAGTTAATTGGATTCTGGATTAAACATGTTTGAATATAACGGCAAGCAAATCGAAACCGACGCTCAAGGCTACCTATTGGATTACACGCAATGGGAAGAAGGCATGATTGAAATTCTTGCTCAAGACGAGGCGATTGAACTTACAGATGCACACTTAGAAGTCGTACATTTTGTAAGGAGCTTTTACGAAGAGTTCAACACCTCACCAGCGGTTCGCATGCTCGTTAAAGCAATGGAAAAAGCTCACGGCCCAGAAAAAGGCAATAGTAAGTACCTTTTCAAGTTATTCAAAAAAGGCCCTGCAAAACAAGCGACCAAGCTCGCCGGTTTACCTAAACCAGCAAAGTGCTTGTAAAACCTAACCCGCTTTAGGTCATTAAGTTACGTTCAATATAAAATACTGTAGTGCTACAACTACAGTATTTTAAACGCCCCTATGCGTACGTCTTGGCGCTCACTATCTTTAACTTGATGCATCACAACGTTGTCTACTGTTGCGCTCGAAGGGCCAATATAGAGCCAAGCATGTAACTTCTCAATTTGCTGACTCTCTCCGACAACTAACACTTCAACTCGACCATCATTTAAGTTCTTTGCATAACCTGAGAGACCCATAGCTTGCGCCTGCCTACTGGTGTGGTAACGGAACCCAACACATTGAACTACGCCTGACACGACAAAAATATATTGTGAACTTTCCATAACGTTGCCTCATAAATTATATGAATGATATAGTCGAGTTTCTATTCATTCACCGCTTATTGGTGGACTTACTTCGAGTATAACGATTATGAAAGAAATCCCATTTCGTTGGATTGACAAATATCTCATTCACCTAAAAATCCAAGAAAAGTTCTATCTACTCTTCTTATTGCCTCTTCTCGCCCTGGTTATATTAACTCTCGTTTTAGATAGTGCCGCGGACTCTTTACTTGCTCACCTTTATCAAGAAGAAATGCTCTTGATGAAAGGGCTTATCGAAGCGGGTCAACTCACTAAAGATCAAGTAGCTCAGCTTGTCAGCAGCTCTGAAACCATCTCTTTAGGCTACGGTGCTGGTTCTGTTTCAGTGATGAATGGAGCGTTCAGCCTAGTTGCTAACCATGACCAAAACCTTTGGTCTGCTCTATCGACGACTCAGGTTTCTATCATCGCTGTAACCCTAACGCTTATCGCACTAGGTGTTTACTACATCATGACCTTTATTGGCGGCGCGATGTTCTCTATGAACAAAGCTCTGAACACGCTTGCGAATGGCGACTTAACTTGCCGCATGAACTACTTCTTAGTTCGTGACGAGTTCAGTGAAATCGCGATTACAATCGATAAAGTTGCGGAGCGTGAACAAAACATGGTTCTATCAATCCAAGAGTCTGTCGCTCTCATGCAGCAGATCAGCTCGGACTTGAACCAGTCAACACAACAAAGTTCAGACATCTCAGGTAACCAACAAGAACACCTGAATAGCTTAGCAAGTGCAACGGAACAAATGGCGGCTACCATTCGCGAAGTCGCTACCCTTGCTCATGCGTCTAGCTCACAAACGATGGACGCTCGCGGCGTTGCTCAGAGCGGTCAAGTCAAGGTTTCAAATACACTGGAGTCTATCTCTAGCCTATCTCAAGAGATCCAGTCCGCTTCACAAGCAGTAGAAGAACTGGATGCCAACGCGGCGCAGATCGATGAAGTAGTCACAACCATCAACGGTATTTCTGAACAGACTAACCTGTTAGCGTTGAACGCAGCTATCGAAGCCGCACGTGCTGGCGAGCAAGGTCGTGGATTTGCTGTTGTTGCCGATGAAGTTCGTGCCCTTGCCGGTCGTACTCAGCAAGCAACGGTTGAAATCCAAAGTATGATTGAGTCATTACAACGTAACAGCCAATCACTGACCAAGCTGATGGAAGTCACGGTGAACAATGCTAATGAAGGCCAAACCCTGATGTCAGAAGTGAACGTCGAGATCGGTTCATTAGCGGAAAAGAACCAATCTATTTCAGATAGCAGCACTCAAATTGCTACCGCGGCTGAAGAACAAGGCGTAGTCGCTGACAACATTGCACAAAGTGTTGAAGAGATTCGTCATCAGTCAGACAGCATCTGCGAGATGATCAGTAAGAGTAATTCCAATGTTGACCAACTTCGTAAACAAAGCGATACGATGGAAGGTTTGCTGACAGGTCTTAAAGCTTAATACTGCTCTCCAACTACAATGTGTTGATTAATCATTACTAGGGCTGCTTTGGCAGCCCTTTCTTATTTGCTTTTCACCTGTACTTCCCCGACAATACCCCTCCTTCAAATTCAACAAACAGAGTAAATTATGACTCCTTCAATTCATCTAGCTAAAGGCCGAGATAAATCACTACGCCGCAAACACCCTTGGGTATTTTCACGCGGTATCGATAAGGTCGAAGGCGAACCAAAACAAGGTGAAACTGTAGACGTATATGCTCAAAATGGTCAGTGGCTTGCAAAAGCGGCTTACTCACCAGAATCTCAAATTCGAGCTCGTGTTTGGACATTTGAAAAAGAAGAGATCAACAAGGCGTTCTTCGTAAAACGAATTCAAGACGCACAGTCTTTACGTGAAGACATCATTGAGCGTGATGGTCTAACGGGCTACCGCCTAACGGCCGCAGAGTCAGATGGCTTGCCAGGTATCACAATCGACAAATACCAAGACTTCCTTGTTTGCCAACTGCTAAGTGCTGGCGCTGAGTTTAACAAAAGCGTATTAGTTGAAGCGTTAATAGAGTGCTTCCCTGACTGCAACATCTACGAGCGTTCAGACGTGGCAGTTCGTAAGAAAGAAGGCCTAGAACAAGTTGTCGGCGTTCTTCATGGTGAAGAGCCACCAAAATCTATCGTGATTGAAGAAAATGGCGTTAAAATCAGCGTGAACATTATGGAAGGCCACAAAACAGGCTTCTACATGGACCAACGTGATAGCCGCAAAGAATCGATGAAGTATGTTAAAGGCAAAGATGTCCTTAACTGTTTCTCATATACAGGTGGCTTTGGCCTTTACGCACTTAAAGGCGACGCGAAGCGTGTTATCAACGCTGACGTATCTCAACTTGCTCTTGATACCGCTAAATTCAACGCTGAACTTAATGAGTTTGATATCTCGAAAAAGCGCGCTGTATTCCTAAACGCTGACGTTTTCAAACTGCTTCGTGAGTACCGTGATCAAGGCACTAAGTTTGACGTAGTGATTATGGATCCGCCAAAATTTGTTTCAAGCAAGAATAACCTAACTTCAGGCGCCAACGGCTATAAAGACGTTAACATGCTTGCAATGCAAATCCTGAAACCAGGCGGCACTCTACTCACCTACTCTTGCTCTGGCTTAATGGGTACTGATTTGTTCCAAAAAATCATCGCTGATGCAGCATTAGATGCAGGCCGAACGGTTAAGTTCGTCGAGCGCTTCGAGCAAGCAGCCGATCATCTAACAGACACAGCCTACCCAGAAGGTTTCTACCTGAAAGGTTTTGCTTGTAAGGTTCTTTAAATACAAATTACCAGTCTAAGAAACAGCGTTACAGTTCATAAAAAACCGAGATTCTTCAATCTCGGTTTTTTATTAGTATCAGCAAACTCAATCGTCTTTAATAACTAGGATGTCAGACAAACTATTCGTCAAGTCTGCAGCGGAGAGGCCATCAAATTCAATTTTAACTTGCTGCCCATCTTTTTCTACAACCATGGCGGAGTTAACTTCGCCTCCTTCAACCTCGATGTTGTCTAACAACTCAGTGACTTGTTGTTGAGTTGGCGCATCAGCAAATAAGTCAGACAAATCAACCTTATCTCCTTCCGCGATGCTAAAATCGGAGATTCGATCGGTACTTCCATCTAAATCACCATCAACCCACTTGAATATATCAGCGTCATCACCACCAATAAGGATATCGTTTCCGAGACCACCAATCAGCGTATCTTGACCAACTCCACCTTTAAGTGCGTCATCACCACTCCCACCATCTAAGTAGTCATTACCAGTACCACCATCGATAGCGTCGATACCTGCTTGTCCGTAAACTGTATCGTTACCGTCACCAGTGAAAGCAATATCGATGCTGTCATTCTTATTCATACTTGGTCTATAACTATCGCCTTCCGATACAAAATCATCACGCTCAGCCGCACCGTCTTTAGGGTTCTTGGCTAATGACTCACTCCCCCCAAGGTAAACCGTGTCGTTTCCACCTCCTAGTTGAACGTAATCACCACCTTTGCCAACATCAACAAGGTAATCGGTGTTTGTATTATCAAACGTTGATGTTCTCTCATTTTCTGTATTCCCAGCAGAGAATTGATGCTTCTGCCATTGAAGGTCAGCTCCATCTACGGTAATCGTGTCGGTGACATCTCCAGAAGAACTAATCGTGGTTGGTGTTACGGGCTCAGGAACCTCAATTTCTGCAGTTGCCGTAGAGCTTGCAAATTTGTCCGCTCCCGTAACATATTGCTCTTCACTAACTGCTTCAACTGTAATACCAAAATCACGATTTCCAGTATAATCCGCCGGGAATACTAATTGAGCACTTACCGTCCCCACAACTCCAGCTGCATCAACAGCAAGTGCAAGTATGTAATTACTTGTACCATTGACTGGCGTTTGCAGTACTCCATCTACATACAGTTTCGCCCCTGACGGAATACCACTCACCGTAACCGAATCACCTTTAATGATTTCACTGCCATCCGTATCTTGCAAAGAAACCGTTATATCGACAGGGATTTCCTGTTGTTGAACAATACGATAGCTTCCATCTATGTTGTTTAGTTCAACGATAGCATCAGAGAAAATCAATCGTTCAATTTCATATAAGTGGTCTCCATTTTCATCAGAAGGAGTATATTGATCATTAGGTGTATCGGTCCCCTTCGTATCTCGCACTAGCCAGTGGCCGACACCTCCACCATGATCGCCTAGATCTGTGATTATGTACTGAGAAACTGGACCTGAGTAAATTACAGTGTCATACCCATCGACACCTATATCACTGGTAGTTTCATCACCTTCAATTTTGTCATTTCCAGCGCCTGATACGAACCAATCGTTGCCCGCACCACCTATATAGTGGTCCGAGTCCTGACTTTGGTCACCAACATAAAGCTTGTCCTTAGATCCGCCTTGATGTAAGTGCTCATGAATATCCGCGTTAAGTACTCTGCCTTCCTCAAAACCATCTAATTTAAGTTCTGTAAGTAGTGTGTTTTTCTCTGTAGTAGTCAACTGGGAGAACCCAACAAGTTCTTGATATACGTCGATACCGTTGGAAAAGGTAATATCCCCAATGGAAACAGCTACTAATGGGGCATCAGCCACAGGCGTAATATCTACCGTAAGCGTATGCTCTTCTGACGTACCATTCTCGTTTACAGCCTTGAACTTAATTTCAGCGTAGTCATTCGATTTATTGCCTACACCATCAACATTAAAGCCGTCATAACCAGATTCGTTAGCATCTGGATTAAAGCCGATCACGCCTGAAATTAATTGAGCCGATGTAATCTGACTCGAGTTTAGTGGCTGCCAATTTGGCTCTTGAACAGTACCAAGGTTAATCACCAACGCTCCATCGAGTGGTTGATGAGTTATCACTATATCGTTGCCAGACTCAATCCCAAAATCATCAATCGATAGCACTAAAATAGTATCTTCTTGTCCAAAGGCTTCCTTACTCTCAGCATCCGGTCCAACAGACACTGGATGAACAATCAAGTCGAAGGCCCCGTTCGAAATCTCACTGGTATCTCCGACAATCTCGTCTGAAATCGCTTCAATCTTAACGTTATAAGTGCCTGGCTCATCAACCTGAATCATCAGATCAGCGAGCACTGTTTCGGCAGTACCATTTGATGTTAACCAAGCAGATATATCAACTTCACCATCAGCATTAACAACAAGCTCCTGATCTCCAAGTTTAACAATTGAACCTTCAGGTAAACCAGACACGACGAGTCTCAACGTCTCTGAACCATCGGTATCAACAAGCTGCGTAGTTATCTTAGAGACATTGATAAAGGTATCTTCCAGCCCTTCATTAATATCGAACGCTGGGTAATAACCACCCTCTAAGGATTCATGTTCAACCTGTGTCCCGATATTAACTTTATCCTCAAGCGAGCTTACATCAGGAACAATATCAAAGTTGTCCGTGTTAAAGTCTACGGGTTCATTGCCACCAACTGCGACACTGATAGTGGCATTACCTGGACCAGCCTCGTTGTCGTGGAATGCAGTAATTGTGTACCAACCAGATGCCGATGCTACAAAGGCTGAAGACTCATAGGTACCGCCTCCGCCCCAAGTTTGAGAGGCCATGGTTTCACCACCGACTTCAAGTCTAAATGAATCATCCGCATGACCGCTAAACACGTATGACTCACCAGCAACTAGGAATACTAAACCAGTAAGTTTGCTCGAAATGTTTTCGATAGCTGGAGAGTTCTGAGTGCCAAAGTCTGGCGCCTGTGTAACTTCTGAAGAGTTGGCAACACCTGCAGACTCGATTGCTTGTTCAACAAGGTCTGGAGCCACTCCGCTACCATTGTTGTAATCAAAGTCTAGGTTTTCCCATTGCTCTAACTTAAAACCTTCATCTAAATCTACATTTGGTGTTTCTACAACTAACTTGGCAAGTGTCGTATCAGGGCGAATATCAATCGACATCGTCGTACTAGAGCTGATGTTGATGCCGTCAGAACTGTGGTAGTTAAACTCCGCATAATCTTGCTGATTATTGCCAGTTGCTACATTCTCTTCATCAGACATTAATGTACTTGATTCATAGCTTACTGGGTTGAATATCAAGAAACCTTGTTCAATCTGCTCTTGGCTTACTGATACTCCTGTACCAATCGTTTCAGTATTTAACAGAACCCATTCATCAGTAGATTCGTTGTACAGATACATATCACCCGCACCTGGAGCACTAGTGATAACAATCGACAATTCACTAGAATCTGCGTCAGAAACATTGAAATCGGCCCACTTAAACGTAATCGATGAACCTTGGGCTTGTGCCTCATCGCCAATGACATGTGAGTCCTGTGCTTGCGGTGCTTCATCGTTATCAATGATCGTCGCAATACCTTGCTTACCACCCACTTCGAGCGTGAAGTTCTCATTTAACTCATCAATGCCGTCTTCGTTAGTTGGTACCTTGATGTCAAACGACGTTACTCCCGCAGGCACAACAAGCTGACCATTAACAAGCGTCACTCCCTCAGTGAACTCTACGTTGTCGGTGAAATCTTTGTTATCACCGAGCTCGGCAGAACCGGAGTTTAACGACCAGTCGAATTGAGTCTCTTGACTGCTTGTGTTAACTAGGTTCACGGTGAAGACAGCTACATCGCCTTCAATTACTTGTTCATTATTTGGATTAACCGCGTTGCTCACTGTATCGATAGTTGGAGCTTCATCGTTATCAGTAATGCTGCCCACTGCAGATTCACCATCAACAGTCACGGTGTAGGTTTCAGCGATCTCATGGAGACTGTCATCAATTGTCGGAATCAAGATTGCAAAGTCCTTCACTCCAATTGGGACAATCAGTTTTCCACTTTGCTGATCATAGGTGACGCCATTAGTAAAACGAACCTGACTCAAGTCGAGATCTTTTTCTTCACCCGAATCATTCGCAGCATCCGTGTTCTTACCAAAAGTAACGTCCAATACAGACTCAACAAGTGCACTTGAATCCAGAATTACTTTAAAGCCAAGATCATCACCTTCAACTACTGAGTCTGCTAGCAGGTCTACAGACGCAACACTAGAAGGAGTCGGTAAAGGGTTGACGATAACATTAACTTCAGCACTCGCGATTTGGCCATTATCATCAGTAACCTGATATTTAAACGTTGTTTCACCGACAAAATCATCGCCAGTTAAATCAAAGTATACGATGCCGTCTTTGATATACGCATTACCTTCCGTTTCACCGTATACATAGGTAATACGTAGATTGTCGCCATCTGAATCGATATCGTTATTTAGAAGCTCAGAACCGATAATGCCAGCAAGCTTCGATGTTGGAATCTCAAGAATGCCGCCTTGATTCACTGCATACGCGCCTTCACTAGAGGCTTTAAAACCAGTTAGGAAGTAATCTGACGCATCATTATCATTCGTTGCTTGGTTGGAATACTCAGTTGCTTCAAATACCACAGTATCAAACGCGATTGGAGTACCATCAGGACCAAGCGGTGTTATTTCGTAAGTACCTTTATTGTTACCGTCTTCAGCAATAAACGTATCACCTGCAACCGCTACGCCATTGAGGTACGCTACCCAACTGCCTTGTTCATGGTTATCAGTGAAATCACCGTCATTACCTTCGTTTTTAAACAAGTTAGATACTGAAAATGTAAACTGAGTAGCAGGGCTATCTAAGTTGATTTCAAACTTCTCAGATTGCTGCTCTGCACGATCATATTCAATCTGAGCACCCAATCCACCCACTTTGCCGGCAACACCAATCTTAATGCCGCTGTATGCGAAGTCTTTATCTTGGCCATTGAAGCTAGCATTTAGCTCAGCGCCTTCGGCTGACCATGGAGAGTCGTTGTCTTCACTGAACTCACCCAGTTTAACTTCGAAGCCTTGCGGATCGTTATTCGCATTCAGGTCACCAGACTTATCGATAGTAACTGTCTTAACTTCACTTTCGTTACCATCACTGTCTACCGCTTTATATTCGAATGAATCTGACGCCTTAGCTTCAAGAGAAGTCAGCTCCCAGTTACCTGGTCCTTGTGTGCTTGCTTCCACCGAAACAATCTCAGCACCTTCAGGAGCGACAATCGTGACATTTTGATTATTGTGGGTGTCATCATAAAGGAAGGTTTTGTCTTCTGTGACACCATTACCATAATCAAAGGTGACTGTAATCTCAGCTCTTGATTGAACACTATCATCAGCATTTGGGGCAAACCAACCACCCAAACCACTTAGACCAACCGTTACTGAGTCCGCTGGACGAGAAGAGAAATCAATGTTGATCGCCTCGTCTTGGTGAATACCGCGATTAGTCGATGCAATACCGAAACCCATATGGCCTTGCTGACTGTTGTTTTGCACTAAAGGCTTAGCGTCAACGTTATTTCGACCTTCCGAGGTAATGGTGACGACATCACCATTATCAAACTTCAGTTCGCGAGTATACGCATCTACTTCATCACCCCAGTTATGGAACTCTGCAGTGCTATGAGGGCCTTTATCTAATGTGGATGTATCATCAACACCTAAGAAGAAGCCCGTTGATTCTTGGTCATCTTCATAAACGATGTTGTTAGGATCTGCATACGTCTGCCCAACTACCACTTCAACCTTGTTATTACCATCGACATAGTAAAGAGTTCCTGAATCAGGCAGCTCTGTGATGATCACGCCGAGATTTGTATCTGCGTCATTATCGTTATCATCTTCATTATCAGAAATATGGTCTGTACCATCACCTTCGATAGTCCCCATCCCGGTATCGAAAATAACTTGCGAAGAGCCATCTGCATTGAGAGAAATAGAGAAGTCTTCAGCTTTTGGCGGGTTATCATGGCTATCGTCAATAGCTACATTTTTATCAGCACTAGAAGTATCTAGCTTCTCAAATACATCGGTACCATCTTGGGTTACGGATACAACACTAACGTTAAACTCTTGTCCAACTTCGTATTCGTTGTCTTGTTCAGTTTGAATCTCAAAGGTCGCTGTATTTGTATTTGCGTCTACGTTTACAGTTATAACTTCAACAATATCTTCATTGCTCGCATTTGTGTAAGAGTACTGAAGAGTAACCACACTATCTTCAGGCACTTGCTCACTTAGCGTAATCGTAAATGGACTTGTCTTATCACCCTCAATAACTGAATCGGGACCAGTCAGCCCAACTGTAACGGTATCTTTGTCGTTTGTGTCTGTCTCATCGACAATCTTAGCTGTACCTGAGTCCTGTTTGTCATTTTCAACAAACTCACTAGTTGAGCTAGCATTTAGAGTTACAGTCTCTTCACCCTCAAGCAATTTATCATCAAGAACCTTGATGAAGACTTCTAAGCTACCCGAGCCGCTAGCAATAATTAGATCGGCAAGCTCCTGCTCTGAAAGCGCTTTATAATCTTGTCCATCTTTAACGTAAATATTGTCTTCGTAATCGACACCTTTAGTTGCAGAATCCCCTGCCGCCCCTAGTGTAAGAGCAAGACCAACGTTCTCAGAGACAAGCTCATCTAGGTTGATTTCAAAAGATAGGAACGCTTCTTCTGCTTCTGTCACTGGTTGGCCTGCCTTAACAGTTAGCTCGGCGACAGGTAATACATCAACATTCACTACAACCGTATCTGTACCACCGTTACCGTCCGACACGGTAACAACAAATGAATCATCTCCATCAAACTCGTTGTTCGGAGTGTACTTCCACTCGCCAGTTTCAGGGTCGATCTCAACACTACCGTTTGTAGGTTGGCTCACCGTGTAAGTCAGGTCAGTGTCGTCAATATCAGTTGCAGTAACCTTACCAGATACAGAGTTATCCTCTTTAGTCGATACACTTATTTGATCAGTATCGCCAATCGGCACTCCATCTTTGACAAATATTGGGGCATCATTTTCTGGAGTGACATTAATCGTAACCACGGCGGTATCAGTACCACCTTTACCGTCAGAAACTGTGTAAGTAAACGTAGCGATACCATTGAAGTCATCCGCTGGAGTGTAACGAACGGTTTGAGAACCATCTTGTAGCTCAATTAACTCAACCTGACCGTATGTTGGATCAATCACTAAACTATCTAAAATAATTAACGTATCACCATCAACGTCAGAATCATTCGAAAGTAACTCGCTACTAGGGATATCGAGAGTTATATCTTCTTGTGTCTGAAGGCTTTTAATCACTTCTTGAAATTTGATATTGTCTAGATAAGTCCCACTCTTGTCGCCTTCAGTACCAACTTCTCTAAATGAAAGGGTATTTGAACCATCTCCACTACCACCTAATAATTCCAATAACTGAGTTTGCATTATGTTGCTTTCAGGGGTGATCGTAGCAATGACTTCGCCGTTCCAAATGACCTCAAGCTCAGCACTCGGCAATCTTTCGTACATTGCCGTATCAAAAGACAGTTGGTATAGGGTACCGCTTTCCACACCTTGAATTTGTTGGGTAAGGGTTACATTGTCACCGTTACCTTCCATATCAATCATACGATCGCCGTCTGTTTCATCAACAGCATAGCCTTCTTGAACTGAATCTAAAGCACCAGTTCTTGCATCGTAGGACCAACCATCTAGTTGGTCGATTCGAGAACCCCAACCGGCATTTGATACCGATTCATAGTCTTCAAAGCTACCATTGACGATCAGGTTATCACCTAATTCTCTTGAATCATCGTTCGCGATAGGGTCATCATTTACTGGTGTTACATTAACGGTCACTGTCGTAGTGCTTTTTTCACCATGAGTATCAACAATGGTGTATTCGAAAGTCGCTTCACCATTGAAGTCTTGGTTAGGTTCAAACACGACATTGCCATCTATCAGCTGAACAGAACCGTTTGTAGCATCGGTTGCGTTGACAGAAAAAATGGTTATGTCATCCCCATCAACATCGAAATCATTGGCTAGCAGCTCACTACCACTAATAGTAAGAGCCTGATCTTCTTCCGTTATGAGTTTGGGTGCATCTATTCCGGTAACTGTAATGTTATCGATGAACGCACCAAGCGAATCAGATTTACCCGCACCAGCAAAAGCGATTAAAGTAGCATCACTACTAACATCAAACTCAGCATTTGCTTGATACCAACCTTTGTTATCCGGACCATCTAGTGTTACAGAAATGCCTTCTGGAGCAGTCACTGTTCCATCCGCATGCAGCGTAATAGTTGTATTCCCAACAGTAAACGTCATATCAGACGACGAGTTGCCGTCTTGGCGAGGGTTATAATCGAATTCTACCCTCAAAGAGTCTTGATCCGACGTATCAATTGATGTCGTCATCACCGTGTTTTTATGTGGGTCTAGCTCTGCGTAAAAATCACCGTCGGTAGCATCAACAATTAAGCCGTCTCGCTCAATCTCTATACCATTAGTAAAGTCCCATACCTCTGATGGGTCTTTAGAAACAACCGTCCAACCCGCTGGGTTTGCCATATTTTCGAATGACTCAGTGAGCAATATGGTTTCTTGAACGTTTTTGTAAGAATCACTGATGGCTACAGGCGCATCGTTGACTGGCGTCACCGTCAAGTT
>NZ_JBFRVD010000036.1:121182-123594 GCF_041474985.1 Vibrio sp. 10N.222.49.C9
GCCGCCAACTGCGCCACCGTAAAGCTGCTCGACGCGACGCCGTTCACTAAGATTGTGCCGTTACTCACGTTGCTGACCGTGAAGCTCACGCCTGTGTCCGTATCGTCAACGTCCGTGTAGCCAAGATCTGCCGCCGTGATGGTGTAGCTGCCTGCTTCATCCATTTCACCCAACAGATCGCCTGTCAGCTCCGGCGCATCATTCACTGGCGTCACCGTCAAGTTGAACGTGCTGTCTACCGGTGTGCTGCCATCTTCGTTGCCGTCTTCAACGTTAATATCGAAAGACGCCGACGTGGTTTCGCTGCCGTCATGTTTAAACGTCACTTTACCCGCCGCCAACTGCGCCACCGTGAAGCTGCTTGACGCGACGCCGTTCACTAAGATTGTGCCGTTGCTCGCGTTGCCGACCGTGAAGGTCACGCCTGTGTCTGTATCGTCAACGTCTGTATAACCCAAGTCAGCTGCCGAGATCGTGTAGCTGCCTGCCTCGTCCACTTCCGCCGCCAGATCGCCTGTCAGCTCCGGCGCATCATTCACTGGCGTCACCGTCAAGTTGAAAGTGCTGTCTACCGGTGTGCTGCCATCTTCGTTACCGTCTTCAACGTTAATATTGAAAGACGCCGACGTGGTTTCGCTGCCGTCATGTTTAAACGTCACTTTACCCGCCGCCAACTGCGCCACCGTGAAGCTGCTCGACGCGACGCCGTTCACTAAGATTGTGCCGTTGCTCGCGTTGCCGACCGTGAAGGTCACGCCTGTGTCTGTATCGTCAACGTCCGTGTAGCCTAAGTCCTCAGCCGTAATGGTGTAGCTGCCTTCTTCATCCACTTCACCCAACAAATCACCTATCAGCACTGGTGTATCGTTCACAGGAGTAATATTAAGCGTAACTTCTGCTTCGTCTTCCCCACCGTTCCCATCGGTCACTTTATATTTAAAAGTTGCCTCCCCGTTATAGTCGGTATCCGGTGTGAATATAATTGTATTGTTTGTGTAGTCGACAAACAGCTCACCATTAGTCGCGGAGGTAATTGAACCCACAACAATTGAGAGCTCATCACCATCAATGTCAGTATCATTCGCCAACAATTCATCAAAAGAAATCGTGATAGACGTGTCTTCAGCAGTAACAAGTTTAGATTGATTAATACCTGTCACTGTAATGTTATCTAACAACGCACCGTAGCTATCTGAAGCTCCAGCGCCTGCAAATGTAAGGTCCGTAACGTCCCCTTGGACTTCGAACTCAGCCGTGATCTTATACCAACCATTTGCGTCAGGTTGCCCTATTTGGACATTAAGTCCGTCGGCACCCGATAGAGATCCATCTGCGTGAACAGTAACTAACGTGTCACCGACTTTAAACGTCATGTCAGAAGATGAATTACCGTCTCGTCGAGGGTTGTAATCAAATTCAACACGCACGCTATCTTGGTCTGACGTATTAATATTTGTTGTGATCGCGGTGTTTTGATGAGCATCAAGCTCAGCGAGGTAGTCACCGTCTGTCGCTTCAGCTATGAGACCGTCACGCTGAATCTCTAGACCATTTGTTGCTTCCCAATCATCTAGTTCGTCGCCAGTTACTACAGTCCAACGACCTGTGTTTGTCATGTTTTCAAAGGACTCAGAGAAGAGCAGCGTCTCACTATGAGTTTCATATGTGTCATCAATCGCTACTGGACCGTCGTTGGTGCCTGTCACGGTAATGGTTAAGGTATTGGTTTGGTTGACCGTGCCATCGCTTGCGGTGTAGCTGAACACCACGTCCGCGGTCGCTCCTGTGGCCAACGCTTGAGAATCGCTGCCGTCCGCCACAAAGCTGTAGCTGCCATCGCCACGAATGGTCAATGTGCCGTAATCATTGCTTATCACTGTGTCGCCACTGTCTGCCACGGCGGTTGCGGTGCCCGTAGTACCGTTCAAAATACCCGTGACGTTCAATGAGTCGCCATCGACATCGCTGTCATTGGCCAACACGCCGTCTTCTGCACTGACCGTTAAGGTCGCGTCTTCATTCACCGCGCCCACATCGGCGGTTAACTGAGGCGCATCGTTGGTGCCTGTCACGGTAATGGTTAAGGTATTGGTTTGGTTGACCGTGCCGTCGCTCGCGGTGTAGGTGAACACCACTTCCGCGGTCGCTCCTGTGGCCAACGCTTGAGAATCGCTGCCGTCCGCCACAAAGCTGTAGCTGCCATCGGCACGAATGGTCAATGTGCCGTAATCATTGCTGATCAACGTATCGCCACTCTCTGCCACTGCGGTTGCGGTGCCCGTAGTACCGTTCAAAATACCCGTGACGTTCAATGAGTCGCCATCGACATCGCTGTCATTGGCCAACACGCCGTCTTCTGCACTGACCGTTAAGGTCGCGTCTTCATTCACCTCGCCCACATCGGCGGTTAAC
>NZ_JBFRVD010000036.1:124405-126326 GCF_041474985.1 Vibrio sp. 10N.222.49.C9
ACACCACTTCCGCGGTCGCTTCTGTTGCCAACGCTTGAGAATCACTGCCGTCCGCCACAAAGCTGTAACTACCGTCAGCACGAATGGTCAATGTGCCGTAATCATTGCTGATCACCGTGTCGCCACTCTCTGCCACGGCGGTCGCGGTGCCCGTGATGCCGTTCAAAATGCCCGTGACGTTCAATGAGTCGCCATCGACATCGGAGTCATTGGATAGTAAACCGTTACCAGCACCAACGGTTAAAGTTGCGTCTTCACCAACCTCGCCGGTATCGACATTGAGTTCGGGCGCGTCGTTTACAGGTGTGATATTTAATGTCACTGTCGCTTGGTCTTCGCCACCATTTCCATCAGTGACTGTATATTGGAATGTGGCCTCACCGTTGTAGTCTTGATCTGGTGTGAATGTGATCGTTTCGTTTACATAGTCAACCGATAATGTGCCATTGACCTCAGACGTTATTGAACCAACAACAATTGAAAGAACATCACCATCGATATCAGTATCATTCGCTAACAACTCTGCGAATGGGATCGTAATAGGCTCATCTTCACGCGTAACGAGCTCAGGTTGGTTGATCCCCGTTACAATAACGTTGTCAATCAAAGCCCCAAGACTATCTGAAGCACCATCTCCTGCAAATGCTAACTCCGTACTATCAGCTTGCACCTCCAGCTCGGCGGTAACACGGTACCAACCATTAGCATCTGGTAGGCTTATTTGAATATCAAGTCCATTAGCACCGGAAAGGGTCCCATCCGCATGTACCGTGACCGAGGTGTCACCGATTTTAAAGACCATATCAGAAGACGAGTTACCATCTTGGCGAGGGTTATAGTCAAATTCAACCCGAATACTATCTTGACCTGAAGTGTCTATAATCGTTGAAATTTCAGTGTTTTTGTGAGCGTCGAGTTCAGCAAGATAGTCACCATGAGTTGCATCAGCAATTAGACCATCACGCTGAACCTCTAGCCCGTTGGTCGCATTCCAGTCGCCAAGATCATCACCAGTCACAACTGTCCATCTGCCAGTGTTTATCATTTGTTCAAATGACTCGGAGAAAAGTAACGTCTCGCTACTTTCGTTGTAACTATCATCAGTTGCTTTTGGTCCATCATTTGTGCCAGTGACCGTAATAGTTAAGGCCGCAGTATCCATCCCCCCCTTACCATCACTTATCGTATAAGTGAACGTTTCAGACACCTGCTCACCAGCTTTTAAGCTATCCGCATTATCAGCAACGTAGTTGTAACTACCGTCTTCGTTAACAATCAGAGTACCAAAGCTACCGGTTAATCCAGATCCTACAGTTCCAGCTGTGCTATTTGATGCATTTTCGGCACCTGTCCGAATACCAATGACTTCGAGGTTATCGCCATCAATATCGCTATCATTTTTCAGTAACCCTATTGATGCATCTACTGCTAAAGTCGCATCCTCGTTAATAGACCCACTGTCATTGCGAGCGATTGGCCTGTCGTTAGTACCGGTGACAGTAATAGTCGCGGTCGATGTGATCGGCTCGCCACTTTCATCGCTCATCGTGTACGTCACCACGACTTGCTCTGTTACACCTACTGGCAGGTGATCAAAATCTTCGCCAGTCGCTTCAAACACAAGTTTATTATCAACGATGGTCACCAGACCTTTGTCCGAGCTCACACTGTCTAAGGTAAAGGTCGCACCATCATCTAAATCGGTGTCGTTAGCCAATACATCTACGGTTACTGTGCTGTTCTCTTGAACTGCCCCGGTGTCTGCATTGGCAATTGGGAGATCGTTAGTACCGGTGACAGTAATAGTCGCGGTCGATGTGATCGGCTCGCCACTTTCATCGCTCATCGTGTACGTCACCACGACTTGCTCTGTTACACCTACTGGCAGGTGATCAAAATCTTCGCCAGTCGCTTCAAACAC
>NZ_JBFRVD010000036.1:126918-199465 GCF_041474985.1 Vibrio sp. 10N.222.49.C9
ACATCTACGGTTACTGTGCTGTTTTCTTCCACTGCACTAGTGTCGGCGTTTGCGATTGGAAGGTCATTAGTGCCTGTGACTGTGATAATTAACGTTGTTGTATCAGTTGCACCTTGGTCATCAGTTACTGTGACTGGTACTTCAATCTTTAGTTCTTCACCTTCGGATAGATAACCATAAGAAGACGCATCGAATTCATAACTACCGTCTTCGTTTAAAGTTAGACCTTCAACTAAGGTGTCCGTAGTAAACACTAGTGGTTCACCTACAGGTTGATCTACATCCGTAGCATTGATGCTACCGCTAATAACCTGGTCCTCTAATAAGGAACGGTCCTTAGGCTCTGCTACTGGCGCATCATTCACTGGCGTAACATCAATTGTGACAGTTAACGTGTCTGTCAGACCAGTTTCATCCGTCACGATAACTTGGAAGCTATCTGGACCGTTATAGTTTGCATCTGGAGTGTATTGCCAAGAGCCATCTTCATTTAGGGTAAGGCTACCGTTAGAAGGGCCCGATTCAACTGAGAAGGTAAGAAGGTCATTATTTGCATCGGTCGCAGTTAACTGGCCGCTTAACAAAGTATCTTCTGGAACAGATGCACTTAGTGCATCTTCAAGCGCGCTAAAAGAAAGGTCTACAAAGATTGGCTCTTGTTGTGCGAAACGGAATTGCTCTAGAAGGCTCAGGCTTTGAGTTCGCGACATGCCCAGCGCTTCAAATCCCGTTGTTATAAATTCGGTTGCTGGGATCGTTTCTTCACCGTCTCGCTCTACAGTCCCACTAGTTGCCAAGCTAGAACCATTTTGACCAGCAGCGGTAGCGAACTCATCTCCTAACTCAGTAGGGTCTTCACCTTCTTCTAATGCGGCAAAAATATTTGCGATATCCTGGTCTAGTTCAACTTCACCGTCTTCAGGTGAAAAACGCTTAACTGATACCTGAGGTTCATTAGGTCCATTTTGAGATTCAAGAGTTACATCTCCAGCCTGTAGAGGCTCTCCATCTTCGAGTACTCTAACCGTGCCATCAACTGAAATAACCATGCGCTGACCCAATGCAAGAGCACCGGTCAAATTCAATGCTGTAATGTCCATATCAACCCCTAAAAACCATTTTCGCTTGTCACGTCAACTTTGTGACATCTTATTTATAATATTAGCCGAAATATAACATTTAACATCACATAATTCCTAGTTATGAATCGTGCATTTAACATACCGAGTGACAAGGTAATGACGCTGATCACATCACACAATAATGAAAGTGCTCACACTATCAATATAAGTTATTGTGTTTGCGAAAAATAACAGAGCTAAAAACGTAAAATTGACGTTCTCAAAATCATCATAAAACGCACAGCAAACTGTTAACAACTTTACAACCATTTACGGTAGCTTCTCGAGCGAACGTTATTTTTTTGGCGGTTCATCTAAATTTCGTATCTAGCACATTAAAAAGCGTAGGTTTAGATGCAGTCCAATTTGGAGAGATGGAAATTGAATTACATTCAAACGACAACATTAGGGTTAGCTATAGCGCTAAGTTTGCCGACAACAGCACAAACCTTAGAGCAAGCCGTTGCGTTTACATTAGAAAGCAACCCTGAAATCAAAAGTGCTTATAACGAATATATCAGTAAGCGTTATCTTAACGACGCTTCTGGTGGTGCTTATCGACCAAGTATAGACTTAGATGGTGGGATTGGTTATGAACATACTGATCTAGCAACCAACCAAGACACTACCGATCTGACTAGAAAAGAAGCAACGATCACCTTGACCCAGTTAATATGGGATGGCGCTAATACATCCAATGATATTGACCGTACTGCGGCTGATGCAGAGTCCGTGCGCTATCAACTACTATCTAACGCGCAAGACATCGCTTTAGAAGTAACAAAGGTTTATCTTGATGCAGTGAAAGCCTATGAAGTGCTTTCTCTTTCGGAAAGTAACTTAGCGACGCACAAAGAGATATATAACGATATTCGTAAGCGCGTGGAATCAGGTATTGGTTCAACCGCAGATATGTCACAAGTTGAAGCTCGTATTGCGAAAGCGCACGGGAATTTGCTTGCTGCTCAAAACAACCTTTTTGATACGCATACTCAGTTTAAAAGACTTGTTGGTCAATCTCCTTTAGGGTTAACTTTCCCTCGCGCAGATGCGGGTGCAATTCCTTATACCGTTGATGGTGCGTTGGCAAAAGCGTTTAACCAGCATCCAGTCATTAAGATTGCACAAGCCGATGTTGACTCAGCGAAGTTCCAATACAAACAATCTAAGAGTACCAACTACCCGACTGTTTCTTTTGAAGCCGCTCAAACTTGGCGTGATGACGCCGGTGGTACAGAAGGCAGCAGCGATGAGTTTTCTGCCATGGTTCGTTTAAGATACAACCTTTACAATGGTGGTTCGGATCAAGACCGCACAGAAAGTGCAGCCTACCAACTCAACAAAGCCAAGGACCTTCGCGAAAGTACTTACCGCAATGTAGAAGAGAGTCTACGTCTATCATGGAGCGCACTTGATTTAACGGTTCAGCAAAAAGAGTTCCTATCTGACCACGTAGACTCGGCATCAGACACGGTAATCTCATATGAGAAACAATACCGTATCGGTAAACGTACCCTTCTCGACTTACTTAACACTGAGAATGAATTATTCGAAGCTCGTAAAGGCTATTTAGATGCTAAGTATGACGAGCAATACGCAAAATATCGCGTAATGAACGCAACTGGTAACCTACTCATCGGTTTACGAGTTGAGATCCCAGAAGAATGGAATGAAAAGGTGGAATATTAATGAAGCTTACCAACACAGTATTATCGCTTTGCTTCATGGTTGTATCTGCCAATGTTTTAGCTGAAAACAACGAAGATGAATTCGAATATCGCGCTCTACCACCGGCCACTCAAATTTACGATCTTCAAGATGATGACAATGACGGTGTAATAAACGCGCGAGATTTATGTCCCGATACACAAATTGGTGCCGAGATCGATAACGACGGTTGTGGATCATATTTCGAGTCATCGGAAAAGAAAGAGCTGCATATACTCTTCGCTAATAATTCAACGGAAATAAACCCTGTCTTTCTAGGGCAGATACGCCAAATGGCGGCATTTTTAAAGCGCTACGAAAGTACCAGCATTGAATTGCAAGGTTATGCCAGCAAAGTAGGTAACGCGGAACATAACCTAAAGCTTTCGAAAGAACGTGCATCACATGTAAGACGAGCGCTAATTAGCAACGGTATTCAGCCATCTAGAGTCAGCATCGTAGGTCATGGTGATTCTGAATTCAGCAGTGATGACACCCAAATCAATCACGCACTACATCGAAAAGTTGTTGCTTCCGTTGTTGGATTTAAGGGTAATATCAAAGAAGAATGGCACATCTTCACCAAAATTAAAAAGTAGGCGTACCCAGCTTTTACCATACTGAAACGTTATCTTAAGTTAACGTTTCAGTATGGTGATAATTCCTTGAATAGCATATACCTAAGCCGTCTATAATGTTAATCTTGCCACGTTATCAACATAGAGAATTAATCCATGAGCAAACTAACAGCTGATACTCAAGCAAATCTAGAACTTTTCGTTTCTGAAACACAAGAAACTAAACTGGTATGGGGCCTTCGCAACGAAGAAGGTTGGCTAGCATGTGACTCAAGTGAATTCGAAAACAGCGAAGTGATGCCATTCTGGTCTTCAAAAGAAGATGCTCAAACTCACAACGTTGAAGAGTGGGCTGACTTCGAAGTATTAGAAATTCCACTAGATATCTTTGTAGAAGATTGGTTACTGACTCTTGCTGAAGACGGCGTTCTTGTTGGTACTAACTGGAATGCAACATTAGAAGGCAAAGAACTTGAGCCTTCTGACCTAGCGAAATTATACATCTAATTTCCGATATCGGTCGCACGATTCGCGCGACCGATATACCTCTGATTAGTATCAATAAATTAGAGACCTACCTCGCATAACCACGTAGTCGCACCATTCAAAATTTGAAGCAACATCAAACTAATAATAGAATATCGTTCTTTATCTGATTGATCGTCTCTTGTGAATCACTTCGTTTTTGTTACCTTTCTACTATTCATTAGCTTTTGTTCTCATGGCCAAGTATCAACACAAGATCGTCACCTGGACTCTCCTTTCAACTCATCCAATTTGGATTCAAACACGACTCCAAATGCTGATTGGAATGCACTCTATCTCTCGACTCTAACTCATTCCCCATCGCGTGCGTTAAACATGCTGCAAACCCGTTACACTGGCTCAACCGTCTATGGGGATAAGCTTTACCTTTCATCTCTGTTATATCAATACATGAGCCACCGAGATCAACCGTTCTATGGAATCGCTTCAAACGACAGTGAGTACCAAGCGATTGAAGAAGCGTTTATTTCTGCATTGATGAAAGACGGCAAAGGCCAATATGAACAAGCACAACAAGGCTTTCTAACACTTTTGGCGAAAATGCAATCTCGCAGTGATTTAACTGGTAAAGCCTTACTAAAGTACCAGCTATGCCGATCGCTTAACGAGCAAGCTAAATACCATCAAGCGAACTATTACTGCTCTGCCCTTCAGTCAGATTTACATGACATCGCTGACCCTGTATTACCAAAATTCGGGACTTATCGAGTCATCGCGAACAATCATCATTTCCGCAGTGACTATCAAGCTGCACTAGACACCTACCTATCACTAATAAACGTGTTTCCACAAGGGCATGATATTTCAGGGGTTTACAACGATGTGGGTAACTTGCTCAAAGAATTAAAGCAATATGAAAAATCGGCGGAGTATCTAGAGCAAGCTCTCATTCTCAGAGTAAACGCTTCAGATTTAATGAAAGCACAAGTGCATCACAGCCTTGCGGATCTCTACCTTAACCAAGAGCAAAGTGAACTAGCAATTCACCACTTTCAGACAGCAAGAACACTGCTGAGCTCAACGTCGCATAGCTACGGTATTGCACTCACAAGTCTTGGCTTAGGAAAAGCGTACACTCAAACGAAAAACTATGATGTGGCGAGAACCTACCTAATTGAGTCTCTTTCAGCTTCGAGCGAACTGAGCAATGATGTCATTCGCATCAATGCTTACTTGGCGATCAGCGATATGTTCGAAGAACAGAAACTGCCAACGGAAGCACTCAACTATGCTCAACAAGCGCTAGAATTAGCTGAACAAGTCACAAGGCATAAATACATCGCGCAGTCACTTCTTCAGCTTTCTGATATTCATCAATCACTCAGCGATTACCAACAAGCTTTCTATTTCTACCAGCGATACTCTTCAATACAAATGGAAGCTAGAGATATCGACAATCGACTCGCACTCGAAGCGCTCGGCCTGACGCACGCCAAATATGAACAAGAACTAGAAAGCTCTTTCCTGACACATCAGACGAAACTCGACCGCGTTCAAATTGAAAAAATGGAACATCAAAGATGGATGTACAACATCGTTGTTATTCTGTTGCTTTGCGCTGCAAGCTTCACGGTATTGATAAACAAAACGGTTCGCGCAAAAGCAGCAATTGATGGCTTAACGAAAGCATATAGCCGAACTGAGATAATTCGAAGAATCAAAAGAGTGAAACGCTGTAAAGGGACGGACAAACAGCATGTGCTCGTGCTGCTCGATCTAGATAAGTTTAAGAAGATTAATGATGAGCATGGGCACCCTACTGGTGATCGGGCACTGGTCCATATTAGTGATCAAATTAGAAAACACTTAGTGAATGGTGAATTGTTTGGTCGCTTAGGGGGTGAAGAATTTGTCATCATATTAACCGATACCCCACCAGCAGAGGTACGAGAACGCGTTGAAGAGTTGCACTACGCCATTTCAAGCACTGTCTTTTTATCAGAAAGCAAAAAGCAACGGCCGAAACTGCATCATTGATGCTTACAACGAACCAATTGATTGACCTGAGGTTATTTATTCTCAGTCTGTTTGCGAACCAACTCAGCCATAATACCTTCACGATCACCTAGGTAATCGTTAAGGCCAACTTTACGCAGTTCACACGCTGGGCAATCGCCACAACCATCCCCGACAATGCCATTGTAACAAGTCAGTGTTTTATTTCGAACAAGCTCAAGTGCTGAGTACTGGTCGGCCAACGCCCATGTTTCAGCTTTGTTGAGCCACATTAACGGTGTTTTAATATCAAGCGGCTTGTCCATACCTTGTACAAGCGCAGAGTTCATCGCTTTCACAAAGTCATTACGACAATCAGGGTAGCCTGAGAAATCAGTTTCACACACGCCCGTGATTACGGTATTTGCACCGATTTGGTAAGCGTAAATACCCGCTAGAGTCAGAAATAGAATATTACGACCAGGAACGAATGAATTCGGCAGCCCATTCTCTTGCAGCTCATGAGACACAGGAATATCGTCACGAGTCAAAGAGCTGATAGCCAGTTCATTCAACAGAGTCACATCCATCACTTTGTGCGCTTTCACACCAAGCTCTTTCGACAATGACTCAGCAACTTCAATCTCGAGTCTATGGCGCTGACCATAATCAAACGTAATCGCATGAACTTCATCATACTTTTTTAATGCTTGAACAAGACACGTTGTTGAGTCTTGACCACCACTGAATACTACCACTGCTTTTTTCATCTTAAATCCTTACGAGAACCTTCTACTAGCGACTTATCTTGCCCAGTAAAAATACAACCTATGCGATGCTCAAATATTTGTGAGTTTGTATTGATAAGCGCCAATTGCGCTCAATGCAGGTATCAATACAAAGCTGAGTAGCGCGGTCTTTTTGGCTGATTGGTTGCAGAGCGATAACAGTGTCGTTAGGAACTGCTGCTCGCTCCAATAAACCGTCAAGTTGTTCGATGTCTTTGCTTGTACCTACTGGATGCTTAATTTCGTTAGCACGTTGCAAGGCGCTATCTAAGATTTCCAGTTTCGCTTTCATCGCCACTTTCGGTGACACCGTAACCCAAGTGTCCGGTGTGGCTTTAACTTCTGATGTTCCGCTAGTCTCAATCTGACAGCGACAACCGTGCTGCTCAAACGCTTCAGTAAGAGGAACAAGATCATAAATGCATGGCTCACCACCAGTAATCACAATGTGCTTAGCAGTGTAACCTTGCTTGATATATTCATTCACGATTCCTTGAGCATCGATTGCTGACCAAGTAGGTGAATCTTCTGTCTTAACCATAATATCGCCAAGGCTGGTTTCCTCTTCTGGCAACGCTTCCCAGGTCTGCTTGGTATCACACCAAGAACAGCCCACTGGGCAAATTTGCAGACGAACAAAAACAGCGGGAACGCCAGTAAACACGCCCTCACCCTGAATGGTTTCAAACATTTCATTAATCTTGTACAACTTTCCCTCAGCTCAATCATTTGATGAAATTAATCAACCGCAGACCTTAAAGCACTTCCCCCTTTTGGTCAAACAAATGAGTACTGATAAATGAGTTGATCAAAGCCCTAGCCTGAACTTTCAAGTTCCCTTATCCTTTCGCCCATAGATTTCGTTAGCTTTTAATTTTTTAGTAAGGAACAACATGTACAAACTGATTGCTCTTGATATGGATGGCACACTACTCAACAGTGAAAAAGTGATTTCTCAAGAGAACAAAGACGCAATCGCCAAAGCACGAGCTGCAGGTGTGAAAGTAGTTCTCGCTTCTGGTCGCCCTTTAGAAGGCATGCAAAGCAAATTAGATGAGCTTTCGATTGACGGCGAAGATGACTTTGTACTCTTCTACAACGGCTCTATGGTTCAGAACGTATCGACAAAAGAGATCATTCACAGTGAGATCAGCAACGGTAAAGCCGCAAAAGAGATTGCTGCCCTCGCTGAACAGCTTGGTGGTTATGTCCATGCTTTCAGCAAGATCCACGGCTTAATCACACCTGAGAACAATGAGTACACTGGTATTGAAGCGCGTATTAATTGCTTAGATATAACCGAGTTCGACTTTTCTCAACTAGAAGATGACCACGAAATCATCAAAACTATGATTGTCGCTGAACCAAGCAAGCTGACTGAAATCATCGGTAAGTTGCCACAAGAGCTTAAGACTCAGTTTACTATCGTACAAAGTGCACCATTCTTCTTAGAGTTCCTAAACCCGAAATCAAACAAGGGTGTCGGTATTGAAGCGATAGCGAAACACTTAGGCATTAAAGCGGAAGAAGTCATCTGCATGGGTGATGCTGAAAACGATCACCATATGCTTGAATACGCAGGCCTTGGCATTGCAATGGAAAACGCAATGGAAGAAACCAAGAAACTGGCGGATCACATCACAGCTAGCAACGACGACCATGGTGTAGCGGTCGCGATTGAGAAGTTTATCTTCAACTCATAAACGCTCAACAGGTTCTAATAAGAATTACTTTTTGCTTGTTTCAGAAATGACAAAGGCTGTGCACTGCACAGCCTTTTTGATTTTGTGTTAGTCGAGTCGCTTACTCTCTTTTCCATGGCAGACGAAATGCCACCACACCAAACAGAATCAAGATTGGGAAACGTAACGTTTCAACAATAAATGAAGCAATACCGCTGAAAGAGACAAAGCTTCCAGCCCAGCTAATCAGCAGATTTCCCGCTAACAACATCGCCATCACTCCAAGAACGATCTTGAATGAGAACTGACCAACCAAAGGTTTCGAGTCTGTTAACGTCACTAGGCATGCAATCGTCATCAAAATCGCCACCCAGAATGAGAATGTTGGCAGTGGCCATATCACCGTCAGAACAATCGACAGTAAGCACAATGCCCACCAAACACCTTTAGAACTCAATAAGGCGCTAATATCAACATCCGGTTTCGCGTCTAATCTCACGATATGCCACGTCGTTAAAGCGCCTAATACGCCACCCATTAATACATCACTAAAAAACGCACTACCTGAATAAGACTTAAATAGCATGATCCACAGCAGGCCAGCGAGCACTACCAGAATGGCTTTTTGCTCCAAGAGGCGCTTTAGTTTCCAAAAGACTAACAAGGTTAAACTGACCCACAAGGCAGCCAACAGACTTGGAAAACTATACCCACTGCTCATCACCAGTTTCAATGTTGGCATGTAAGCGTGTGGACGTGGAAAACCAAAACCTTGGTGCGCGATTAAAGTAAGTAGTGTCACCGAGATCAAAGTGAAGCCAAACTTCAACGCGAAGTTACGGCCAAAGTACCAAGCAATTAACGGCAATATCACAATGAAGACCCATGGCTTGGCCAACAAGTCAGTCAAAAGCACAGTATTCGCAAATACGCTTGGCATCTTATCGAACGTGTTTTGAAGTGACACAATCCAATTTAATTCAACTTGATGGACTTTGGGTGCCGCGCCCACCAGCTCAGTCACATACGTCACCGGTTGATCTGTCGCAGATAAAAACAGCTCGTTAATCTCAGACCACTGTTCTGGGTAGCGGTATTGGTGATCTTGCAATTCAGTAGGAGGAAGTAACATCGCTCGGCTGACTTCCACGCCATAATGAGGAGCAAACCAAATCGGCAGCTCAAAGCCACCTAACTCATTTCGAGCCTTGTAACTGATCACTTCAGAGTCAGAAATACAATCAAACACGACGGCACTGTCGGTATAACCTAGCACATCACCGACCGTTACCGACAAACCAGCCTCTTCCCAAGTTTCTCGTTGCGCCGCGACGGCTGGCGGCTCACCTGAAACAACAGTGCCTCCCGGTAGAGACAATTGACCGGTGATCAACTCATCAACCAACACGATTTGGTTATCAGCACGTACTACACACAAGGCGCCCGCGATATGATCGGGCAAAGTGTCGTTTGCCCAAGCGGAAGTAGTACTCAAAAGAGACAGTATGAAAACTAATAAATATCGAATAACCAACGAGTTTACCTAAAAAATAATAGAAGAATATTGAAGACTGCTGTTGCAGTTGAACTATTGTAATCAAAGCCACACAAAATCGCTGTCTACGTTTTGTGCAAAGCCTTCCTCATCCATTGAATGTGAGGTGTGAACCCCATTTTTTGATAGAAGTCCTTGGCAGGCGAGTTAAAGTCCCAAACTTCTACAAAGACTTGTTCAACCCCATAATCATCAAAAGTACTTTCAACTTTGTTAAACAACTTTTCAGCAATCGATTCTTTTCGATAATCAGGCAAGACAAACAGTTCATCGACACTTCCCATCGGCACTGGTTTGCTGACCGTTGAGATAAGCTCACAAAAATGCCCAGAGATAAAGCCAACAATGAGCTCTCCTTTTAATGCCACATAAACCAAACATTCAGGGTCATCCAAGTATCGTGCAATGCTTTTTTCCTGCTCAATCTCTTCTGCCGTTTTAAAATGCTCTGGGCTAGCAAGGTGGTGATAATGGTGGAGATCGAACATTAACTCGTTAAGTTGTTCCAAATCCGCGTGCTTTGCGGCCCTTAAGGTGACATTCATGACTATTGCGCTTCTCAAACCAAATTAATATCTAAACTGAGTCTAGTTTACTTGGCGTGAGTATCTATACAAGTTATTGAATTAATTCATTGTTTGAAGTGTGTATTTTAGATACAAAAACGGCCACATTACGTGGCCATTCTGTTTGAATGATTTTGAATTAAACGAATATCGAAGCTATGGTTTTTGCTGTGGCTTTTGCTGTAGCTTCAGCTTTATGCACCGTTATCTTCTTTCTCTTCTTTGAGATCAGCAAGCTGTTGTTCCAGTTCAATAAGCTTAATTTCCGCCTCTACTTCCGCAACTCGCTTTTCTGCATCAGTGCGATTGTCTTGCGCTAGACCATCAGCAGTAACTTGGGTTCGTTGTGCGTTTCTTGCATCGTCCGTATCTTTCATTGAACCCGCAACACCACCGGTCACACCACCTAATGCAGCGCCCTTAACGGCTAAACTCGCATCTCCAGTTAGAGCGCCGGCTGTTGCTCCTAATAAAGCACCACCTACCGCACCACGATTACGTGCGGCATTCTCATTTTCGTTATCCATTGCTGGTGATGCGCAACCAGAAAGAGTCACAATCAGTGTCGCTAAAAGAAAAGGTTTAGTGAATTTCATAGGAGTCTCGCTTAGTTCTTCGTTTTGAGTAGAACCATCTTAAGCAGAGCCGTTAATAAGATAAATAAAGCCACGTTTAGACGATACATCATGTTCAGCTATGTATTATTCAGCCATCGCATAACTGATTAATGATATATAGCTTTGAGCTCGCTTTATCCTCACCAACAAAAAAGGCGACCAATAAGGTCGCCTCAATCGCGCTTTCTCTATAATTCTTGCCTTTCACATATCTCTTAGCCTTTAGACCAAAAGTTTTGCATGTTTGCTACGCTAGGTGGTGGCCTAACACCACAATCTCGATAATGATTTTTATCGCCGATCCCCAGTATCTTGCCATTTTCGTCATCAATCATAGCCGCAACTTTAACACCGTCTCCCACATGGCGAGTTAACACGACAATTTCACCAGCTCTTTCAGACCTTACTGCGCCTAAGATTTGATATTCGTAGCGGCCTTTCCTTGAATTAACGATCATCTTCGAGTTAATAGGGTCGGCTTCATATCCCACACCAATATCAAAAACCGCTTGATAGAGATCGACGCCAGTCTTTGATACACATTTAAATACCTTGGGATGACTCAAAGGTTCTAACAACGCTCTACTCGCTTCATCCTTTGAAATACTGGCACTAGCAGCACCACTGACCAATAAAGCAATCAACAAAAAGTACGCTCGCATAAAAAGACCTCAATATGTGGGATTCATAATGAGGTCATAGTAAACGCAATGGATAAGCGGATGAATAAAGTAGAGTTTAGGTAAACCATCACGCCGGATTATGTATAAATCAACAAGCCGAAGGTGAGATTACCTAAACTGCGACGTCTATTTGCCGAGCTTTTCAGCAATTTCAGTTAAGCTGGTAGGGTCGTCAATAGTTGAAGGCACCACATATTGTTCACCTTCTGCGATCTGCCGGATCGTTCTACGTAAGATCTTACCTGAGCGTGTCTTAGGTAACCTCTCAACAACCAAGGCTTGCTTAAAACAAGCTACCGCGCCGATCTCATTACGAACCTTGCCAACCAATTCCCTTTGCAACTCAATGCCATCGACTTTTACGCCATCTTTTAACACAACTAGACCTAAAGGAAGTTGTCCTTTCAAGTCATCGTGAATCCCGACTACCGCACATTCTGCAATGGCTGGGTGACCACCCACGATCTCTTCCATTTCTCCAGTCGACAGACGGTGTCCCGCTACGTTTATCACATCGTCGATACGGCCCATAATAAATAGATACCCATCTTCATCGAGATAGCCACCGTCCCCAGAAACATAATAGCCTGGGAATTGGCTCAGATAGCCAGATTCAAATCGATCATGATTACGCCAAACCGTTGGCAGACAACCGGGTGGTAGTGGACGTTTGAGTGCAACAAAGCCTTGCTGATTTGGCTGTGCCGTTTCACCCAATTCATTGAGGATCTCCACTTGGTAACCGGGTACTGGCTTGGTTGAAGAACCCGCTTTTACAGGCAAAGATTCAAGCCCTGTCGGATTGGCAGAAATAGCCCAACCCGTTTCGGTTTGCCACCAGTGGTCGATAACCGGTTTATTGGTATGAGACTCGACCCAATCCAATGTTGGCGGGTCTAAGCGCTCGCCAGCCATGAAAATCGACTTGAGCGATGATAAGTCATACTTGGTGAGCAACTCGCCTTCAGGATCTTCTTTCTTAATGGCCCTAAACGCTGTTGGCGCAGAAAACAATACATCGACGTTGTACTCTTCACACACTCGCCAGAATGCGCCGGGATCTGGCGTTCTGACTGGCTTACCTTCAAACAGAATCGTAGTACAACCATGAATCAATGGTGCATAAACAATATAAGAATGCCCCACTACCCAGCCGACATCAGAAGCCGCCCAAAATACGCCATCTTGCGGCATATCGTAGATAGTGCTCATCGAGTATTTCATCGCGACCGCGTGACCACCATTATCGCGCACCACGCCTTTTGGCTTACCCGTCGTCCCTGATGTATACAATATATATAGTGGGTCAGTCGCTAGAACAGGCACACACACATGAGGCAAAGCATCATCAACAGCTTGTTGCCAAAGTACATCGCGTTCATTGTTCAACTCGGCTAGAGATTGCTCTCTTTGGAATACCACCACTTTTTCGGGCTTCCAGCGGCTGTCCATGATCGCCCTGTCGACCATCGGCTTATATGGCAGAACTTTATTTATCTCGACACCGCAGGAGGCAGTAATCAAGACCTTCGGTTCAGCATCTTCGATACGAACGGCAAGCTCATGAGGAGCAAAACCACCAAACACCACCGAATGCACCGCGCCTAGTCGAGCACAAGCCAGCATTGCCATTGCCGCTTCAGGAATCATTGGCATGTAGATCACCACACGATCGCCTTTGGTCACGCCTTGCGTGGCTAACATACCTGCGACTTTTGCCACTTGGTCACGCAATTGATTGTAAGTGTATGAGGATTGATTTCCTGTAACTGGAGAATCGTAAATCAGCGCGGTATTGCCACCTCGCCCATTTTCACAATGGTAATCAAGCGCGAGCCAGCAGGTGTTCATCACCCCATCAGGAAACCAACGTTCAATACCGTTATCGTCAGTTTGTAATATCGTTTTTGGTGGTTCAAACCAATCTATCGCTTGTGCTTGTGTTTCCCAGAACGAATTGGGGTCTTCCCTAGCCCATTGATACTCGGTGATATAATCGGTTTTTCTTTTCATTCGATTCGTAGCAGACATAGTGCCTCCTCCATGATTTATCCATTAGTCCAAGCGCCTAGCTTTTGGCAGTGTCACTTGGGTGCACTCTTTTCTCAGCGTTGTGTTCGTGAACATTTGACCGTTCACGACAATCGCTTTACTTAGGAAAAGGCACACGGATGGCACCTTCCATGATCACTCGGGCACTACGACTCATAATCGCCCGTTCTATTTGCCAACCGCTTTCCGTCTGCAAAGCTTTAGCTCCGACCTTTAAGGTTCCTGATGGATGACCAAAGGTCACAAAATCTCGGGAACCCTCACCGACTGCCAAGTTCACTAACGTACCTGGCACACTCGCCGCTGAAGCAATCGCGACCGCTGCCGTGCCCATCATGGCGTGGTGCAGTTGTCCCATAGACAAAGCACGTACTAGAAGGTCAGTATCTTCGACAGCAACCGATTTACCACTGGAAGCTTGGTACGCTTGAGGCTTAGCAACAAACGCGACTTTAGGTGTATGTTGACGTGATTCAGCTTGTTCTAAAGAATCAATAAGACCCATTGCTACTGCACCATGTGCTCGTATGGATTCAAACAGAGCCAAGGCTTTGGTATCACTATTGATATCTGATTGAAGTTCAGTGCCTTGGTAGCCAACCGATTCAGCATCAACAAAAATGGTGGGTATCCCAGCATTAATGTATGTCGCTTTGATGCAACCCAGATCGGGAACATCTAAAAAATCGACAACATTCCCTGTTGGGAACATAGAGCCACTCGCATCGGCGGGGTCTAGGAAATCAACTTGGATCTCAGCGGCGGGGAAAGTCACACCGTCGAGTTCAAAATCACCTAACTCTTGAACTTCGCCACCAGCGATAGGTACATGAACAATAATGGTTTTCTCTATGTTCACTTGCCATACTCGCACCTCGACCACACCGTTTTCTGGAATACGATTCGAGTCGACTAGGCCACTATGAATAGCAAATGGGCCCACTGCAGCAGACAGATTGCCGCAGTTACCGCTCCAATCAACGAACGGCTTGTCTATTGCTACTTGGCCGAATAGGTAATCAACATCGTGATCGGCTTTACTACTTTTCGAAACAATAACGGTTTTACTGGTACTGGATGTTGCACCACCCATGCCATCGGTTTGTTTGCCATAAGGATCTGGACTACCAATCACGCGCAGAAGTAATGCGTCTCGAGCTTCTCCGGCAACTTGCGCAGCCTCAGGTAAGTCACTTAAGTTGAAGAAAACGCCTTTGCTTGTTCCGCCCCGCATGTAGGTAGCAGGTACTTTTATCTGTTTATTTGTCATCATAAGCTCCTACTGTGCGAGAAAGTCTTTAGCGAAACGTTGCAATACGCCACCAGCGCTGTACACATTCACTTCGTCTGCCGTGTCTAGTCGGCAGGTCACAGGAACATCCAGCTTGTCACCGTTTTTACGAGTGATGACTAGAGCCAAATCAGACCCTGCTTCAATGTCGCCGTACACGTCGTAAAGCTCGGTGCCGTCCAGTTCTAAGGTATTGCGATTGGTTCCCGCTTTAAACTGCAAAGGCAACACACCCATTCCAACTAAGTTGGTTCTGTGGATTCGTTCAAAGCCTTCGGCAACAATCACTTCAACACCCGCCAAGCGCACCCCTTTGGCTGCCCAGTCACGTGATGAACCTTGTCCATAATCGGCACCCGCCACGACAATCAAAGGCTGTTTACGGTTCATGTAGGTTTCTATCGCTTCCCACATTCGCGTAACTTGACCTTCTGGTTCAACTCTTGCTAGTGAACCTTGCACAACTTCTCCAGCGTCCTTAACCATTTCGTTATACAGCTTAGGGTTGGCGAATGTTGCTCGTTGCGCGGTTAAGTGATCGCCTCGATGGGTCGCGTAAGAGTTAAAGTCCTCTTCCGGCACTTCCATTTTGGTGAGATATTCCCCCGCAGCGCTCGAAGCGAGAATCGCATTTGAAGGGGATAAGTGATCTGTAGTGATATTGTCACCCAGAATCGCTAAAGGTCTCATACCAGATAGGCTTCGTTCTCCCGCAAGAGCACCTTCCCAATAAGGTGGTCTTCGGATATAAGTACTTTGAGGTCGCCAGTCATAAAGCGGTTCAGTCGTCACCTGCTCCTCGTCTGGCTGGAACATTTTTACGTAGATCTGTTGGAATTGCTGAGGCTTAACGTGCTCACCGACAACAGCATCGATCTCGGCATCACTCGGCCATAAATCACTTAAGTAGATTGGCTTACCATTGTTGTCGGTACCTAAGCTGTCTTTCTCGATATCAAAGCGAATCGTGCCAGCCAACGCGTAAGCAACCACCAATGGCGGTGAGGCTAAATACGCTTGTTTGGCATAGGGATGGATTCGACCATCAAAGTTTCGATTCCCTGACAACACAGCGGTTGAATACAGGTCGCGGTCGATGATCTCTTGTTGGATAGCAGGATCTAGGGCTCCGCTCATACCATTACAGGTAGTACACGCATAGCCGACGATACCGAAGCCTAGCTTTTCCAGCTCAGGTAGCAAACCTGCCGACTCAAGATAGAGCTTGGCAACTTTAGAGCCCGGCGCAAATGATGTTTTCACCCACGGCTTACGAACTAATCCAAGTTGATTGGCTTTCTTAGCCACCAATGCTGCGGCGACCACATTTCTTGGATTACTGGTGTTAGTACAAGAGGTAATCGCTGCGATGATTACGGCACCATCAGGCATCTGATCATCCCTGTACTGCTTAGCATGCTGCTCTTTCCAAGATGTTTGACTGATACCTTGTTCAGCCAGCTCTCTGGTTGGCAAACGGCGATGAGGGTTAGACGGCCCTGCAAGATTGCGCTCAACCTTCGATAAATCAAACTCAAGTACACGCTCATATTGAGCAGAATCGAGATCGTCAGCCCATAGCCCAGTTTGCTTGGCGTAGCGTTCAACTAGTTCAACCTGCTCAGGCTCTCGACCAGTGAGTTTCAGGTATTGAATAGTCTGCTCATCGATATAGAACATACCCGCTGTCGCACCATATTCTGGCGTCATGTTAGATATCGTTGCGCGGTCACCAATAGTCAGAGCACGAGCCCCTTCACCGAAGAATTCCAAATAGCTTGAGACCACTCTCTCATTGCGAAGGAACTCAGTAATCGCAAGCACAATATCCGTTGCGGTTATCCCTTCTTGTCGTTGACCCGTCAGTTTAACGCCTACAATATCAGGCAATCGCATCATCGACGGACGACCGAGCATCACAGTCTCAGCTTCCAAACCACCTACACCTATTGCAATAACACCCAGAGCGTCAACATGAGGAGTATGACTGTCGGTGCCGACACAGGTATCAGGAAACGCGATTCCTACTTTAGATTGAATCACTGGAGACATTTTCTCCAAGTTAATCTGGTGCATAATTCCATTACCCGCAGGAATCACACTCACGTTTTTAAACGCGATTTTACACCAGTCAATAAAATGAAAACGATCTTCGTTTCTGCGTTCTTCAATCGCACGGTTTTTATCAAAGGCTTCACTATCAAAGCCTGCATGTTCCACAGCTAAAGAGTGATCAACAATCAGTTGGGTTTCGACAACGGGGTTCACCTTGGCAGGGTCTCCGCCTTGGTCGGCAATCGCGTCTCTTAATCCAGCCAAATCTACTAGGGCTGTTTGACCAAGAATGTCATGACACACCACACGCGCAGGATACCAAGGGAAATCAAGGTCACTCTTGCGTTCAATGATCTGTTTTAAGCTGTCTTCAAGGGTTTCAGGATCACAGCGTCTTACTAATTGCTCTGCCAATACTCTCGACGTATAAGGCAAGGTTTTATAACTGCCCGGAGATATCGCTTCTACCGCTTCGCAAGCATCGTAATATTCTAAATGAGTTCCGGGTAAAAGTTTTCGGTACTGATTTTTATCAAGGTACTGAGCTTGTTCAAGTTTCACATCAGACATACATCCACCATTATCTGTTAAATTCTATTCGTTGGTTCTTGAGGCCTTGTCGTATGAAGACGGAAGTCACCTCAAGACATAAGTCGGCTCGATATAGAGGACTAACGTAAATGGATTGGCAGCCAGTCTTGATGCTCTGGCCCAGTGTAGTCTGCGCTTGGGCGAATGATGCGATTGTTTTCTCTTTGCTCGAACACGTGTGCCGTCCAACCCGTAAGGCGGCTCATCACGAAGATAGGAGTAAACAATTTGGTTGGGATGTCCATGAAGTGGTAAGCAGAGGCGTGGAAAAAGTCCGCATTACAGAACAGTCCTTTCTCGCGCTTCATTACCGCTTCAACACGCTCAGAAACGGCGTAAAGCTGTTCATCTCCCACCTCTTGAGCTAGCTCTTTTGACCAGCGCTTGATTAGAGCATTTCGTGGGTCGCTTTCGCGATAAATCGCATGACCGAAGCCCATGATTTTGTCTTTGTTAGCAAGCATCTGCATGATGTTAGTTTCTGCTTCATCAGCGGTTTTCCAATCTTGGATCATTTCCATTGCCGCTTCATTCGCACCACCATGCAGCGGGCCTCTTAGTGTGCCAATTGCTGCTGTAACGCACGAATGAATATCAGACAGGGTTGATGCACAAACCCGAGCCGCAAAGGTTGAAGCATTAAACTCGTGTTCCGCGTATAGGGTGAGCGAGCAATGCATCACCTTCTTATGAAGTTCACTTGGAGTTTTGTCTGTTAGCATTTTCAAGAAGTAGCCACCCAGACATGCTTCGCTTTGATCTTCAGTGTCAATGCGCACGCCATCATGACTAAAGCGGTACCAGTAACAAATAATCGCAGGGAAAAGCGCAAGCATTCGCTCAGTCGCAGACAGTTGCTCAGAAAAATCTGACTCTTGCTCTAGATTACCTAGCATTGAACAACCCGTTCTCATCACATCCATTGGATGAGCGTCTACAGGGATAAGCTCTAGTGCTGCTTTCAAAGGTTGAGGCAAGCCGCGCAAACCAATCAACAACGTTTTGTAATCGTCTAACTCTTTTTCACTGGGCAAATGACCTCTTAGTAACAGATGCGCCACTTCTTCGAACTGAGCATGATTAGCAAGGTCGGTTATGTCATAGCCACGGTAGGTCAAACCCGTTCCTGACTGGCCTACCGTACATAGCGCCGTGGTTCCCGCACTCTGCCCACGCAGACCAGCACCACCGATGGCAGGTGCGCTGGCTGAGTTGCTTGCTGTTTTTTCGCTTTGTTGTAGATTTTCTGTTGAAGCCTTATCGACAGCTGCTTTATCACTCAAAGATACAGACATGGTGAACTCCTTTTCTGTGTTAGTCGCCTGCACTCTTTGGTGCTGCCTGTTTATGTATCCGATGATCTTTATCATCGGTACTGGATATGGCGACTAACCATTTCACGTTATTGGATTAAGTTGATTTTTGATTAATTGAAACCGGTTTACCCTTCGCTTGAAAACAACTGATCAAGCTTGTTCTCGTAGTCGTGGTAATTCAGGTGTTCGTAAAGCTCTTTACGGGTTTGCATTGAATCCAACAAAGCTTCTTGATTACCTTCAACTAACAAGTGTTTGTAAACATTCTCCGCCGCTTTGTTCATCGCACGGAACGCACTCAATGGATAAAGCACCATGTCGACACTTGATTGGGCTAACTCGTTACAGCTGTAGAGTGGTGTTTGGCCAAATTCAGTGATGTTCGCAAGAATAGGCACGTGCTTGCCCGTTGCTGATTTCAGCGCTGCCGAGAACTTCACGTATTGATCGAGTTGATTCATCGCCTCAGGGAAGATCATGTCTGCGCCCGCTTCAACACAAGCTATCGCTCGCTCAATTGCGCTATCAATGCCTTCAACCGCCAATGCATCCGTACGTGCCATAATCACAAAGCTTTCATCGGTTCTAGCATCGGTTGCCGCTTTGACTCTATCGACCATCTCTTGCTGACTTACAATCGCTTTATTTGGTCGATGACCACAGCGTTTCTGGGCCACTTGGTCTTCCATATGGATTGCTGCTGCGCCTGCCTTCTCCATAGCGCGAATCGTACGTGCAATATTGAATGCGCCACCAAATCCCGTATCGATATCCACCAGCAATGGCAGATCACACGCGTTGGTAATACGTTCAACATCTACCAACACATCGTTCAATGTGGTGATGCCTAAATCAGGCAACCCATAAGACGCATTGGCGATGCCTCCGCCAGACAAATAGATCGCCTGATGCCCCAAGTTCTTTGCCATCATCGCGCAATACGGATTCACCGTACCGACGATCTGCAATGGGTCGTTGTCTTGCACAGCTTGTCGGAACTTAGCTCCTGCTGATAACTTCATAATGACGCTCCCTGTTAATTGTTAATTTCTAATCTTTATGACTACTGATGTTTAGCTCTCGCCAGCGAAGAACCGCTAGCAAATACCAGTCGCCAATTAATCAAGACCTTTGGATTGAATTTGTTGCTCTATAAGTAATCGGCTTCCCGAGATGTGTCTTCGCATTAGTATTTCTGCTAGCTCTTCATCACGGTTGCGAATCGCTTGTAGGATGTATTTGTGTTCATCGAGCGCCTCTTTGGGCCGAGACTGAGCCCTAGGCGATTGATAGCGGTACATGCGTAATAGGTGATAAAGCTCATCACACAGCAGCGAAATCAGTTTGCTGTTACGACTCGCTTTAATAATGCGGTAATGGAAATCGAAATCCCCATGTTGATGAAAGTAAGAAGAACCTTCGACTTCATCGATGTATTTTGAGTGTGTCGACAATAATCCTTCAAGCCCGACAAGCTCTTCTTGTGTGATATGTCTTGCTGCTAAGCGAGCCGCCATGCCTTCCAATGCCTCTCGCACCGCGTACAACTCGAGTAGTTTGTCTGCCGAAAAAGTAATAACTCGAGCCCCTACATGAGGAATGCGTTCAATCAAGCCAAGCCCTTCAACACGCATTATCGCTTCACGTAATGGGCCTCGGCTTACCTCAAAGCGTTTAGCCAGTTCAGGCTCCGAGATCTTACTGCCCGGTGCTAATTCACCGTTAACAATCGCCTCAACGAGGTACTCAGTGAGGTTTTCTGATTTAGTGTTCTCTTTATCGTTCACACGTGTCTTCGTGTTTGCATTTAAGCTGAGATCTTTTATCGCAGTATTCATATTCACGCTGCTCACTTCTGATTGCTGAACCCTAATTGTCAACAATTTCATAACATGAACATAAAATACACGATTGAATTGTCGACAATCAAGCAAATTGTCGACAATTTAGACTAAGGTAGTATTTTTCATAGACGATTAAAACTAATCCAAAAGGACACTACAAACAACTCAACCATCTGTTATTTATCGATTTAATCAGAGTAAGAGTCACTAACCCCCTATCTACCCTAAAATCATTTGAAATCGATATGTCGACAACTTATAGCCGAAACTTGTCAAAAGCAGCCCCCTTCGTATCTATCCACCAGCTCACCGATAAACAGATATAAAAAAGGCGCACTCATGTGCGCCTTTCATTCATCGAACCCGTTCTAACAAGCCAACCTTTAATCAAGCTATCTGACGAGTAACTTCTAGGTATTTGTTGATATCAACGAAATCAATTTGTTCCGGTTTGAGATACTCTTCTGCATAACGCAGGTGAGTACCGCTGGTTAAGAACAATCTAAACAGTTCGATATCGAGATGCTCGTCCAACGCCATTTTGTACATGATGTCGACAGCAACACTGATTGGCTTCGCCTTCTTATAAGGCCTATCCGCAGCAGTTAACGCCTCAAAAATATCGGAGATCACCAGAATACGTTCTGGGATTGAAAGGTCATCACCAGTCAGCTTCCTTGGATATCCCGTACCTTTGAGTGTTTCATGATGCGTCGAAGCATAGCGAGGAACACGGCTTAGCTCTTTCGGGAATGGCAGATTCTCAAGCATCTTAATCGTGCCAAGCATGTGCTCGTTTATCTTGAATCTGTCTTCTGCAGTCAACGTGCCGCGTGCAATACTCAGATTGTAGACTTCGCCTAGGTTATATAAGTGCTCAGGTACATCCATTTTGATTTTATGTTTCGGGTCAAACTCTAACGGCCTATCTCTTCTCACTATATGTTCAGGTTTATCACTTAACAGTGGCTCTGTCGCAGGTAAACTTGCACTCGGTTCTCGGTTCAACGCCTCTATCGGTGATAAACCAAGTTGATCATCAAAGTTACGCGTCCAAGTCGTCTCAGCTATCGCGTGAATACGAGCGACTTTGTCTTCACTCATGAATTCACCACCAACGTTCGATGTCGCGATAAAAGTAAAGTCATCTTGTAGCTGTTGTTTGGTTGTCGCAAACTCATCTGCAATTTGCTGCGTTGATAGCGTACCTTCAAGTTGCTTTCTCAAAGCGGTGATTTCCGCATCACGCCAAAGTACTTCAAATCGAGTTCTCACCTCGTGAATTCGGTTGTAGTTCGCTTCTAGCTTCGTACCTTTATCGACGATGTGTTCGGGTATCGTGATCTTGCCACAATCGTGAAGCCAAGCCGCAATTCTGAATTCACGACGTTCATCATCATTTTTAAACTCAAAATCTTTGAAATGATCGGACTGTGATTTCTCAACTGCATCAGCCAACATCAAGCCGAGTTTTGGTACACGATTACAGTGCCCTGCCGTATAAGCAGATTTATCATCGATAGCTTGGGCGATAAGCTTGATAAACGACTCCACAAACGCCTCTTGTGTCTGTTCATGCTGCTTAATCTCTGCCGCCATGCCTTTCACTGCCACAGACAGCTCCCATACTTCTTTGATTCGAGTGTCAACAAGCTCGACACTATCATAATCACGCATCTTGATCTTATGAGTCTCCTCCTCTAATTGACGAATAGGACGCACTATCGGTGCACCAAAACCCCAAGCAATAGGCAACGTCAAACTCATCAGTAACATCGTTATACCAACAGAGGTTGCTAGACGTTTATTGACTGTACTAAAGATTTCAGATTCGGGAATCAATACCGCAAAATATTCAGAGTAGTGTTCGCCCGTGTCTATTTTCTTTAAATAGAGATGCTTGATCTCGCCATTCAACTCTACCCTTACCATACTGCCTTCAACCGTTGCTTCCTTAGTCAAATCATAAAGTTCAATATAAGGAACCGTCGTATTCGTATTAAAGCCGGTATCATGGAGCCACTTTTTCGCTAAGGTATCAAGTTGTTCATCACTTAACCTGCCGATAGCTTTGTCAATAATTGGAAGCAATTGCTTATGCTTGCTCTGCAACACCAAATGGAATTGATTTGAGTAGTTCTGTTTTAGATCTTCTAGAGCCCCATTTACAACAAGGCCTGGTTGGAAAAACCTATCTAATGCAAACGAGAGTACGGGTTCAGCGTCTAAGAATGCAAAGTTCTCTCCGCTTTCAATTGAATCAAATGCGGACTCTAGGTTTTCAAACTCAACTAAATCAATATTCGGAAAGTCTTCCCTTAGCTTAGGAATAATTGACCACCCAGATAAAATGGCCACTTTTTTATCCTCAAGCTCGGCATAATTAGTAATAATCTTCGCGTCTTCTCTGGTCACGATAGCAAACGGTAAATCATAGATTGGAGTGGTGTAGAGGCCGCTTATGCCATTATTTTTATAATTTTGCACCGATTGCAGCCCATCTATAGTTCCTTCTTGAAACTTATTAACAAGCTCTCCCCAAGAAAAACCATTCACAAATTCAAACCTGATCCCAGTCATACCACCAATCATTTTGAGAAGGTCTATCGCATAGCCGTCTGGTCTTCCCGCCACTGAAAAGTCCATCGGCCCCCAATCATTTTGATTAGACACTAAAAGCGGAGGAGTATCATTAACCAAGGCTTTTTGCTCAGATGATAGCATCAGTTTTGATACATCAAACTCCGATTCCTGATTATTAACCTTGAGGTTAGACGCAATAATGTTACCCGATTTCGAATATAAGAAAGACTCAACCTTACTATCTTCTGCTAATCCAAGCGCCGTACCTGATAATTTGTTAGCCAAAGAAGACAGCACAATATCAATACCAATCACATGTTGAATTTCAGATTCGATTTTCGACTCAAACGCTAAAGAATAAGTTTGTCCGGTAATTTGTAAATGCTGAAAAAGATATGGCTGAGTTTTTTCGACCGACAGAACATTGGCAGCAACATACCAAGGCCTGGTCGTTGGAAAGTAGTTGCTCTGCTCCGTAGTTGAGCTTCTGAGGGAAAACTCTTGGTCAAAGTATTTCGTTGTCCGGACTCGCTCCTGCCCTATATTTTGAATCTCAACCACAACCCAACGATCCGTTTGTTGTGCTCCTATTTTTTCTCTAACGACAGGGGCAGATTCTAGGTTAATAATTTGGAAGAAATTTTCATCGGATGAGCCAATGTAAATACTATAAAAGAGAGGGTTATCTTTAATGGCTTCAGAAAGAATACTACGCGACTCTTCTTTCGATATTTTGTTACTGATAGATAGTTTCACTGTAGCAAGTAAACGCGCGGTGTTGGCTGCGTCAGAGTCAATCGCGCCGATATAATCACTCAGGTCATGAGATACCATCGTCAACTTTGACAGAGTATTCTCCGTCGCCATTTTTTTACTGAAGTAGTATTGAAGAGAGACCGCAACCACAGCCGTTAGCACAGTCGCGAGTATGAACATTGTTCCAACGGTAAAGCGTAACGAAATTTTTTTTAATGCCATTATTTCATCCTTGAATAATCGCCAACTCCAAAGTTAACAGCCTAGCGCAATCAATACCGCTTAAGTTGCATATCAACTATAGTAACTCATTATTCCACATCTAAAATCTAACACCTCTATACACCTGACTCTTTTGCAGAAATAGTTATCGTAGTCACATCTAACAATATAGACCAACAACCAATGCACTCGAGTAGAAAACGCTAGTTAAATCCAACCTTTGTCAATGAATTCAATCATTCTGAGACAATAACTACGATTTTAGAATCCAGATATCATTCAACAGTAAATGGACAAAAACACGTTACCGTGAACTTTATGAACAATATTAATCCAATGTTCTTTATTCTCAATATCGCCGCATTACAGACATTTCATTAACACACCGTTAACTTTAGCTTCATCTGCTAAGCAATATCCTACTCATCTGTTTAGTAGCTGGAAATAAAACATAAGTTTCTCTCCATTGAAGAGATCCCCTACATAAGGAACGTGAACCATGTTCAAGGCACTGAAACCTACTCTTGCGGCTTCTATCATCGCAGCAACCTTTTCTTTCAACACTTTTGCTGCTGACGTAGAAAAAATCCACTTCCTAATCCCTGGCGGCGCTGGTGGTGGTTGGGATATGACAGCTCGTGGTACGGGTGATGTATTGGTGAAATCAGACATCGTAGAAAATGTCTCTTTCCAAAACCTGTCTGGTGGCGGTGGCGGTAAAGCGATTGCTCACCTAATCGAAACAGCACAACGCCAAGAAGACACGCTAATGGTGAACTCAACGCCTATCGTTGTTCGTTCACTAACAGGTATCTTCCCTCAATCTTTCCGTGACCTAACTCCGGTAGCAGCAACCATTGCCGATTACGGCGCAATCGTCGCTCCTGCGGATTCTAAGTACGACACTTGGGAAGACGTCGTTAAAGAGTTCGAAACCAACCCACGTAAAGTGAAAATTGCTGGCGGTTCAGCCCGTGGCAGCATGGATCACCTTGTGGTTGCGGCAGCGTTCAAAGGCGAAGGTTTTGATGCGAAGAAAGTGCGTTACATTGCCTACGATGCTGGCGGTAAAGCGATGGCGGCACTGCTTTCTGGCGAAACACAGCTGCTTTCTACTGGCCTTGGTGAAGTGCTAGAGATGTCTAAATCTGGCCAAGTAAAAGTGCTTGCTGTGACGGCTCCAAAGCGTCTTGACGCTGCGCCTAACATCCCAACACTGACTGAATACGGCAACGAGACAGTATTTGCTAACTGGCGTGGTTTCTTTGCGGCACCGGGGACAAGCCAAGCAAAAATCGACGAGTGGAATGTAGCGCTTGGCAAAATGTACAAAACCGATGAGTGGCAAGTGGTTCGTGACCGTAACGGTTGGATCGACAACTACAAAGCTGACAAAGATTTTTACGCCTTCCTAGAAGATCAAGAAAAACAGATGGGCGACCTAATGCGAGAGCTTGGTTTCTTGAAATAACCAACAACCATAGAGGGCCTATGTGCCCTCTTACTCTTTCCTTGTTTCGCCGTGCATGAGTTAACTTCAAACTCCTTTGTTTATTCGTAGACGTATTACTAACGCTTGCCGATTCGTTGTAAACGCAAGTGGCTGATAAACCAGTACCGTAATTCGCTTACCTTTGGTTAGTGATCCCAGACATTTCATTGACTCGCTCATGTACGGCTTTTTTACTTTTTATACCACCCCAAATGGAGTTGGATATGTCGGACTTACCAACCAAATTTCTGAGTAAGGAATCTTTGCTTTCGAAGGATCGCATCGGAGCCATGCTCTTTATGCTTGCATGTTTATGCTATGGCTACCAAACCACGCTGATTCCTTTGTTCCCCGGTGACGAGTACGAACCCTTCACAGCAAGAACCTTACCTATCCTGCTAACGTTTATCGGCATTGGCCTTTCGTTGATCCTGCTTATAACCGGACAGCCGGATAAAAAAGTTACATGCGACACTACGCCGCTGAACTGGAAACTGCTTATTGGCTTCTTGGTGTTAATGGCTCTGTACGGTGTTGGACTGACTTATCTTGGCTTTGTTTTAGCAACCAGCTTCTTCTTACTTGCAGGCTTTTACCTACTGGGTGAGCGCCGCAAAGCTGTCTTATTTGGCGCGTCGTTTCCTTTCGTTATCGCGTTCTTTCTTTTATTAACTCAAGGCTTAGATATCTACCTAGAGCCTGGTTTAATCTTCACTCTTTGGTAGGGATAACATTATGTTAGACGGAATTTTACAAGGACTTTCTACCGCCGTGATGCCAATGAACATCATGATGGTAATTGTTGGCTGTTTTGTTGGTACCTTTATTGGAATGCTACCGGGACTCGGTCCAATTTCAGCAATCGCGTTGATGATCCCGATTACATACGGCCTAGATCCTTCTTCTGGCCTAATCTTGATGGCTGGTGTGTACTACGGCGCTGTATTTGGTGGCTCGACGTCATCCATCTTAATCAATGCTCCGGGTTGTTCTTCAACGGTAGTAACCGCGTTTGACGGCTACCCGATGGCTCAAAAAGGCCAAGCAGGTAAAGCACTTGCTCTCGCGGCTTACTCTTCTTTCACAGGCGGTACGCTTTCAGCAATCATGCTTTTGATTGCCGCACCGGCTCTAGCAAGCGTGTCACTGAGCTTCCAGTCTTCAGACTACTTTGCGTTGATGCTATTAGGTTTGTCCGCTGTAGCGGCGTTTGCAGGCCCAGGTCAGGTAGTCAAAGCGTGGATGATGACTATTCTTGGTTTGATGCTATCAACTGTAGGTATCGACAAAGGTGTTGGCGTTGAACGGTTCACTTTTGGCCTTACGGATCTGATGGATGGCTTTAGCTTCCTATTATTAGCGATGGCAACATTCGCACTGGGTGAAACCTTGATGGGTATTCTAAAACCAGAGCAAGACACCAGCGCGGAAGAAAGCCAAAAGATGTCGGATATTGGTAGCATGAAGGTCACCAAAGAAGAGTTCAAAGAAGTGGCACCAGTTTCAATTCGATCTTCTATTCTCGGTTTCTTTACCGGTGTTCTACCGGGCGCAGGTGCCACTATTGCGGCATTCCTAAGCTACGGTATGGAGCGTAGCCTCGCGCCAAAAGACAAGCAGAAAGAGTTCGGTAAAGGCAGTATCCGTGGTCTTGTTGCTCCTGAATCAGCAAACAACGCCGCTTCAAGTGGTTCATTCGTTCCGCTACTAACGCTGGGTATTCCGGGCTCTGGTACAACTGCGATTATGCTTGGTGCATTGATTGCCTACGGTATTCAGCCTGGTCCTCGCTTGTTCGTTGAACACCCAGACGTATTTTGGTCGGTGATTATCTCGATGTACTTTGGCAACATCGTGCTGGTTATCTTAAACCTACCGTTGATCCCATATATCTCTAAACTGCTAGCGGTACCTAGAACGGTTCTACTGCCAATGATTATCTTCTTCTCAATCACTGGCGTGTACTTGGTGTCATTCAACACGATGGACGTATTTGTGATGCTACTGGTAGCGATGGCTGCGATAGCATTAAGGCTAGCCAACTTCCCATTGGCACCATTACTGTTAGGCTTCATATTGGGCGGCTTGATGGAAGAGAACCTAAGACGAGCATTGATGATCAGCGATGGTGAGTTGAACTTCTTATGGGAACGCCCTATTACGATGACCTTCACTATTCTGGCGGTATTGGTGCTGTCTAGCCCGATTCTAGTGAAACTATTTAAGAGTTTTAGAGCGAAGCCAGTAGAAGTGTAAAGCTTTATCGAATCAACTAAACCTCAACGAAAGGAGCCATTGGCTCCTTTTTTCATTTAAAGCCTCAATTAAAACCAGCGGTTAAAGATGGTAGCAAACTCACAAACCTATCTTTACAACACACATGGCGCTGATATTCATAACAAATTCAAGTAAGGTAACCAGTTAGTTAACGTATTGGATTCTAAAACTATGGATTGGTTGATGCTATTCTTATCAGGGGTGGTTGGCGGTGTGCTTAACTCCATTGCGGGTGGCGGCAGCTTCATCACTTTCCCTGCTTTGTTATTTGCTGGCGTTCCACCAATGGCAGCCAACGCGACCAACACCTTTGCTTCATGCGCTGGTTACATCAGTGGTGCTTACGCACTGCGCCACGAAATTCAATCTGGTACCAAACAACTCAAGCTCGTTGTTGGGCTATGCGTAATTGGCGGCGGCATTGGTGCATTTTTACTACTACACACGCCAGAAGCGCTATTTACCCAATCCGTACCTTGGTTATTACTGTTCGCCGCTCTGCTTTTTACCTTTGGTGGCACTCTCAACAAATGGCTAAAGAAAGTAACCGCTAAACATAAGCACGCCACCAGCGCAGGGGCGTTCTTTTCCGCTGTATTGCTTTTGATCGTGTGTGTTTATGGTGGTTATTTTAATGCAGGCTTAGGCATTGTGACATTGAGCTACTTGGCGCTGGCTGGTTACACCAACATCAACGTGATGAATGGCATCAAACTGCTCGTGTCCGCGTGTGCTTCCCTCGCAGCGATCGTATTTTTTATCGTCAATGGTTCGATTGATTGGCCGTCTGGCATGGCTGTATTATTGGGTACATTGGTTGGTGGTTATTATTCAGCAAAAATCTCTCGCCGCATCCCTCAACACTATGTTCGAACCACAGTGATCATCGCGAGCTTTTTGATCACCGCTTACTTTTTCTATGCTAATTAGACGTTCGGTTTAATAAGACTTGCAACTGAAAAGATAAAGCCAAAAGACTCCACCCTGCTCATACCGATTTGGCTATTTTATTACTTATAAAATAGCCAAGCCAAAATGTGTGAGACGAGTCCTTCAATTAGCAAATTTGATAACAATTTAGACTGTTTTTTAGCCTTTATTTTTCCAAGGGTGGGATACTTCTCCTGTCGAAAGTGAGACTTCATTAGGAGGCGTTATGAACATTAAACTCGGTCATGTCATGTCATCAAGTCGACTCATTTGCTTTGTCGCTTTTCTTGCTGCCACATTCGCGTGGATCCTAAAAATGCCCGCTCTGTTTTCTGTGTCAGCGCTATTCTTACTTACCAGTGCAATCGTTTATGTCGCCGATCTTTGGAAGAATCAAAGAAAGAACCGCGAAGCTTAGCCATTTACGGTTTAAATCGAACGAATTAAAAAAGGAGCTCATAGGCTCCTTTTGTGTTTTTCGCTTATCTAATTAGCCGTGCTAATCGCCGACGCCTTATTTAGCGACGGTTCTTTCTAGCGACGTCTTCTTGTTAACGACGGAAATTACGACCGTTACCGCCACGGCGCTCTTTAAATGCAGACGCAGCTTTAGCTTGAGAGGCATGGATAGACTCAACCGTTAGTTCCATCGGCTCACGAGGCTCTAGCCCATGGCGGAATGTACGTGAACGCGGAGGCATCTGGTATTCGATGTCCGATGCTTTAGGCATGCGCTTGAAACGGTAAAGGTAGAAGTTTTCAACCTTCTCACGAGCCCATTCGGTTTTCTTCAGGTATTTAACTGCGCTTGCCACTGTAGGCTTAGTGTTAAAGCAGTTCATACGCATTGCCGCATCTAAAATTTCCCAACCATAATGATCCACTAATTCAGTGATCATGGTTTCAAGCTTTAAGCCGTGTAGCGGGTTATTTTGTTGCAGTTCGATTCTTTCTTCTTCAGTCATAACATTACCTTTTTCAAGGCAACTAAAGGCCTTGAATTTACTCTAGAACACCGTCATCACTGACCGCTTCTAGCTCAATCATTTGGGCATTATTTCCATTGCCCTTGTTTATGTCTTTATGATGGCATAAAGCATGTGCGTTATCCTATTTATCTTTTCATTTAATTTTAAAATGGTTATTTAACGTCCAGATCATCATTAACAGCACTTTAGTTAAGCAATAGCGCATACGCTATTAACTGGCAGACGTATTCGATGCGTTAATGAGTAAAAGAGCCTATAAACACGCTTGGTCACTGAATGAGGTGATGGCCTATATAGAAGCAAACACTGGTTCAATGTTTGACCCAGAGTGGGTTGAAGCGCCTAAACAAAACCTAGACAGCTTTATGGCCATTCGAGATCAATACAACGACGATGTACAACCACATATCATGACCGCCTAAGCGATAATTAGTTGTGTGTTTGAAGTGACCATCTAAAAATACGCAAACCAACAAAAAAGGATGCCACTGAGGCATCCTTTTGTTTTCTAGTTTGCAGCTGAAAGAACAAATTTGTTCTCTACTGATTCTAACTAACGATTATACGTCGTAAGTTGTAGAAGCAGTATCGCCGCCTGTACCAGTCCAGTTTGTGTGGAAGAATTCACCACGTGGACGGTCAGTACGCTCGTAAGTGTGAGCACCGAAGTAGTCACGTTGAGCTTGAAGCAGGTTCGCTGGTAGACGTGCAGTTGTGTAACCGTCTAGGAAAGATAGCGCAGAAATCGTACATGGCATTGGGATACCAGACTCTAGAGATTTCGCTGCTACTTTACGCCATGCCACTAGGCTGCCTTGTAGGATGTTTTTGAAGTACTCGTCAGAACCTAGGAACGCGATGTCTGGGTTTGCTTCGTACGCATCACGTATGTTGCCTAGGAATGCAGAACGGATGATACAACCACCACGCCACATTAGCGCTACGTTACCGTAGTTTAGGTCCCAGCCGTTTTCGTTCGACGCTTCACGCATTAGCATGAAACCTTGAGCGTAAGAGATGATCTTAGAAGCCAGTAGAGCTTGACGTAGTGCATCAACCCACTCTTGCTTGTCGCCTTCAACTGGAGTGATTGTCTTCTCAAACAAAGCTTCAGCTTCAACACGTTGGTCTTTAAGAGCAGACAGGCAACGAGAGAATACAGACTCAGAGATCAGTGTTAGTGGGATACCTAGGTCTAGTGCGTTGATACCCGTCCACTTACCCGTACCTTTTTGGCCTGCAGTGTCTAGGATCTTCTCAACTAGCGCTTCACCGTCTTCATCTTTGTAGCCAAGGATGTCAGCAGTGATTTCAACTAGGTAGCTGTCTAGCTCAGTCTTGTTCCAGTCAGCGAATACTGCTTGCATCTCGTCAGCAGACATACCTAGGCCATCTTTCATGAACTGGTATGCTTCAGTGATAAGCTGCATGTCACCGTATTCGATGCCGTTGTGTACCATCTTAACGAAGTGACCAGCACCGTCGTTACCAACCCAGTCACAGCAAGGCTCACCAGCGTCAGTTTTTGCCGAGATACCTTGGAAGATTGGCTTAACCGCTTCCCAAGCTTCAGCCGCACCACCTGGCATGATTGAAGGACCGAAACGAGCACCTTCTTCACCACCAGATACACCAGTACCGATGAAGTGGATGCCTTTCTCACGACAATGCGCTACTCGACGGTTAGTGTCTGGGTAGTTAGTGTTACCACCATCAATGATGATGTCGCCTTCGTCTAGAAGTGGGATTAGATTTTCGATGAACGTGTCTACAACGTCACCAGCACGAACCATAAGCATCACTTTACGTGGCGCTTCTAGCTTCTCAACTAGCTCTTCTAGAGAGTAAGCACCAACAATGTTAGTACCTTTAGCTGGGCCTTCTAGGAACTCGTCTACTTTAGCAGCAGTACGGTTATGAGCCACAACTTTGAAGCCGTGGTCGTTCATGTTTAGGATAAGGTTCTGACCCATTACTGCTAGGCCAATTACACCGATATCACCTTTCATTATTTATATCTCCTTGCGGCTATTCGCACTTATGCGATAGCACTTGCTGCATTTGAATCTAGGAACCACTCTGTCTCGCCAGTTTTAGACTGGATTTTCGCTGCCGGGTAAGGCAACTCTGAAGCAGGAGTAGTATGAATTTCTTTAACGATCTCAACTTTACCTGCACCCAGTACTAGGTAGCTGATTCGTTTTGCTGCTTCTAAAACTTTTGCGGTTTTAGAAACACGGATTTGACCAGACTCAGGGTGAGAAGCCAGTACAGACAGGTTCTCATCTTGGTAGTTGGTTGCGCCCGGGAATAGTGAAGCTGTGTGACCGTCTGCGCCAACACCAAGCAGAATCCAATCGAATACAGGCGTGCCGTTTTCTGTTGGGATTACGTCTGCCATCTCTTTTGCGAAACGCTCTGCTTCTGCTTTTGGTTCATCCTCACCACGGATGCGGTGGATGTTTTCAGCAGGAAGGTTTACTTGAGTAAACTCTTTTAGTTTTGAAAATAAGAGCGCGTTTGCTTCACCGAAATTGCTTTCAGCGTCGTCTGGTACAACGCAACGTTCGTCGCCCCACCAGAAGTGAAGGTTATTCCATTGAATACCTTCCGCGTATGGCGCCTGTGCTAAAAGTTTGAAAAGCATTTTTGGCGTGCTGCCACCAGACAGTGAAATGTGAACAGGTTTGCCCTGCTCGCTGTATGCTTTCATTTCATTTGCTAGGTTTTCAACAACCAGTTCAGGCGTTGCAAAGATCTTGTGATTGATCATAGTTCGCAGTAATCCGTGTCTGTTAAGTTTTTGCATGGGAAACGCCATGCGCGGCCATCACGTTGCAGAAGTTCATCTGCTTCCTGTGGGCCCCAAGTACCACAAGCATAGCCAAACAGTGCTTGAGGATCTTGCTTGAAGTCTAAGATTGGTTGAACGTACTTCCAACATGCTTCTACCGCATCGGTACGTGCAAACAGAGTCGCATCACCGTTCAGTGCATCAAGAAGAAGACGCTCATAAGCCGTCAGCATCTGAGTTTCAGGCAAGTCAGAGTAAGAGAAGTTCATTTTCACTTCTTTTGCTTTGAAGCCTGCGCCTGGCTCTTTCAAACCAAAGCTCATCTGAATACCTTCATCCGGTTGGATGCGGATAATCAGCTTGTTCTCTGGTGCATCTTGACCAAATACTGGGTGTGGCGTGTTCTTAAAGTGAATCACGATTTCAGTCACACGTGTTGGTAAGCGTTTACCTGTACGTACGTAGAAAGGAACACCATTCCAACGCCAGTTATTGATGTGAGCTTTCAAGCCGATGTAAGTCTCGGTACGAGAATCATCCGCTACACCATGCTCTTCACGGTAACCTAGTAGGTGCTGACCACGAACATCTGATGCTGTATACTGACCTAATACTAAGTCTTTACGCAGATCATCTTCTTCTAATGGTTTCAGACACTGAAGCACTTTAACCACTTCATCACGAATAGAATCAGCGTTAATTTGTGCAGGCGGCTCCATACCTACCATCGCTAGCACTTGCAGCAGGTGGTTTTGGAACATGTCGCGAACTGCGCCAGAACCGTCGTAGTATCCGCCACGCTCTTCAACGCCAAGGAACTCAGCACCTGTGATTTCAACGTATTCAATGAAGTTACGGTTCCACAGTGGTTCAAACATCGCGTTTGAGAAACGAAGCACTAGAAGGTTTTGAACCGTCTCTTTACCAAGGTAATGGTCGATACGGTAGATCTGGTGTTCTTGGAAGTGATGATGGATCTCTTCATCCAACGCTTGAGCTGATGCTAAGTCGTAACCAAATGGTTTTTCGATGATCAGACGACGCCAGCCGTTCGATTCATCGTTAAGGCCATGCGCAGCAAGGTTTGCTGGAATCACACCGTATAGGCTTGGCGGGGTTGCCAAGTAGAACAATGTGTTATGGTTTTCGAATTGGTAGTCTTGCTCAAGCTTGTCTAGACGTTGTGCTAAACGAGCATAGTCGTCTACATCTGAAGTATTGATCGCTTGGTAATGCAGATGTTCAATAAATGCATTCAGCGTCTCTGGTTCAGTTTTTTCCATTTCCTGAAGAGACTTCTTCAGCTTCTCACGGTAAGACTCATCGCTGTACTCAGTACGGCTCACTCCAAGAATCGCAAAGGATTCTGGTAGTTGATTGCTAGCATACAGGTGGTATAGAGCAGGAATTAACTTGCGGTAAGTTAGATCTCCCGACGCACCAAAAATAACGATGCTGCTGTTTTCAGGTATTACCATCATCTTTCCTATAAAAACAAGGTTTTTAGTATTCGCCAAAGGTATCAGCGACATACGAAAATAGATAATAGGTCTTAACTATTACATCAATAGTAAGCGCCTATTAAATTTGAGAATGCGTTTGGTAAACGAGGGTGAAAGCTATCACCTCTATTCGGGACAGTATTGTCTATGACTATTTGATTTACATCAACCACTGTGAAAGCAATCGATTAAATATTGACTCATTTCGAACAAATTCTAATCGATAGTTCCGTTCATTTGACCCGAGGGAGAAGCAAATCGGCATTCTCAAACAGTGTAGTCAAGAAAGAACGGTATCTGGTCGGTGGAGTGAGCAATAGGAAAGGGAGAAAAAGGTAAAACCAGCTTATTCAACTGGCTTTATATTTATTTTGATGGTGTCGTGTTTATCTTTGCGCTTTGTTGTAGCAGCGCTCCGGGCGACCTACGGTACCGTAATTTAAGTCTGCGACTAACTCACCAGTGGTAATCAAAAATTCTAAATAGCGTCTGGCGGTAGTTCGGCTAGCACCAATTCGTTCTCCGGCTTCATCGGCGGTAATATTAACGGCATCAGCTTGCTGAAAAATGGCTCTGATCTTATCCAACGTTACGCCATCAATGCCTTTGGGTAAGGTGGATACTTTTCCAGAGTCCGCTTTGGCATTGGCTTGCAGCATCTTATCAACCAAACCTTGATTCAAATCCGACACACTTTCAAACTCTTGCTGTTGAGATTGATACTTTTTCAGTGCCGCTTCCAAACGAGGGAACATTACTGGTTTCAATAGATAATCGACCACCCCACCACGCATTGCTTGCTGCAGCGTATCGACATCCCGAGCAGCAGTAATCAAGATAACGTCGCAGCCTTGATTGCTCCCTCTTACGTGATTAAGAATATCGAGCCCACACCCGTCCGGCAGATACACATCCAATAACACCAAATTCGGTTTTAAGATGTCCAGTTGCATCAGCGCTTCAGACTGTGTAGTGGCAATGCCGACCACGTCAAAGCCACCCATCTGTTCTAAATAACGATGGTGTAGCTCTGCAATCGCAATATCATCTTCAATGACCATGACTCTCGTGATTGCGTTCATTTATGTTCTTCCTTTAACCATGTTTTTTCCGTCACGATGATCTTCACAAGATCGCTTCGTGCTTAATTATTATTGTTCTTCTTTTGGCAAATAAACCGTCATTCGCGTGCCAAAATCTTGGTTGTCGACCATTTCAAGCTGCCCTTGATATCGGTCTGCCAGCTGCTTTATCAGATACAAACCCACACCACGATTTTGCTTCGCTTTGCTCGATACGCCTTTTTCGGTGAGTGCTTTGGTCGCCAACTCTTTCGGCAAACCGCACCCTTTGTCTTCTACTTCTACGATAATTTCATTACCAAAATCACTGATTGAAACTTCAATAACCCGACGCGCTGGCGCAATTTGACCCTCTTGCTTAATCGCCGTCATGGTGGCGTCAAAGGCGTTATCAATCAGGTTGCCAAGAATTGTGACAACGTCATCCGCGTTTAACCAGCTAGGCAGAGCTTCAAGCCTTGATCCCTCTTCCACTTTAAGCTCTAACCCAATCTCTCGAGCTCGCTCTGTTTTGCCTAAAAGCATGCCTGCAATAAGAGGGTCTTTCACCGTCTCTCTTAAGAACTCAATTAAGCTCTGGTAATGAGCGGTTTCTTGACCAATCAATTGTTGAACAGAATCCAACTCGCCCATCTGAATCAAGCCACTAATAGTGTTAAGCTTGTTTTGATGCTCGTGGGTTTGTGAACGCAGTAGATCAGCATATTCTTTGGTTTGTGAGAGCTGGTCTGTTAAATCGTTGATTTCATCTCGTAATCGGAAACTCGATACCGCCCCGACCACCTCACCTGCCACTATAATCGGGCTTCGGTTAGCAATGATTCGCTTATTGTTTAAATACAACTCAACATCGTGGTCGGTGTCGCCGGTTGATAGCAGTTGTTCTAAATCACTGCCTGGCAATACGTCAGAAAGGCGCTGTTGATTGAGTGCTTTATCCCTGTCTATCGATAAAATATCGCAGGCACTTTTATTAATAGAACGCAAAATGCCGTGCTTGTCGATGCTCAGAATGCCCTCTTTCACGGTACTCATGGTTACATCTAGCTCAACATACAACCGGCCTATCTCTTCAGGCTCAAAGCCCAAAATAGCGCGTTGAAAACGGCGAGATACATAACTCGAAATCAAAGCGTTGACCGCAACCACCAGCAACGCCATCACAATCAAAAAGGCTAAGTAAGGTTCGATTCGATCTTGCAACGAATCCAATAAGTAACCAACTGACACCACACCAATAACGGTACCTTGGGTGTCTTTTACCGCGGATTTACCACGAACTGAAAAACCCAGCGATCCTTTGGCTGTCGACACATAAGACTCGCCCAATACCAATGCTTTTTGGTTATCGCCACCACGCATGGGTTTGCCGAGCCTGTCATCGTAAGGGTGAATCAGGCGGATACCTTTATCATCTCCAACAACGATAAACGCCGCGCCAATGAGCTGAGTAAGGTTACGAAATTTAACTTGGGTTTTTTCAGACAAAACGTAGGGAACGCCATCAGGGTCCAACGTTCCATTTTCTTGAATAATGCTGGTGACAAGTGGCGATTCAGATAGAAATTCAGCAACACCTAACGCTTTCAAACCCATCTCTTGTTCTTGAGATTGTTTGATGTAGTAAAAACCAGCCGCTGCAAGAATCAAAAGTTCAACGAGGCCAGTGACCGTCATGATAATCAGTAACCTTTTACGGAAACTGATACTGCTCCATTTCATATTCCACCGTCCCTAGTGTTAGACGATCAATGTTAACACCAAGTTAATCGCATGACCTTTCTAGGGACGTGAATTTGTGACTGCTACTCAACTAAATAATTGAGCAGATTGTTAATTGATAATCCTTTACGTTGTTCATCTCGATTAATCGTTCATTTTTAGGACTGATTAGCTTAAAAACCAAAATAAACGAATAAATATTGAGCTAGATCACTAAGCTTTTAGGTGTTTTTTAGGTTGTTTAAAATAAATACAATTATAATGGTTGCATATGAAGAAGTTTATTGTTGCTAAGCCATAGGTCATGATTTTCAGACCGCGCTTTGAATCGAAACTTCGATTAACAAAATAGCAACAACCCTTCGCTCGCTGGACGTATCTATAACTAAAAATTGCACGCTCGCCGCTACGGTTGCTGAACAAACAGGTTATCTATCTAACCTCATTCACACATCCTTATTTACACTACTGGCCAGCATGACAATCAAGAGGCGCCTGATCAAATCAGCGCCCAATAATAAAACATTGATGAGCAGGAAGTATCGATCAGTGGCAACGTCCAATAGAAACAGGATAACAAACATAACGTATAAACATTGTTGAAAAGGAAACAAGGCAATGAAACGCGATAACTTTGGAATTTGTCTTACTAAGACTATGCTGTTCAAACACTTACAATCGACTTTTACTCACGTAAGAGCCTATGAGAAAGATGGCACCTCCCCACTCGATCTCAAGGTATTGTTAGCATTCCCGCAAATGTCAGGGAGAGATTTATTACAAACAATGCAAGGTTCAAGACAATTGGTATGGCGCGCCGATCACCATTGTCCTAGCTTTAAATAAGCCACTTCATTTTGTAAAAACACTTCTATACTGAACTTAAAGAGCATGCTTATGCGTGCTTTTTAAGTTTCATTTATCTTTGATATTCACGTCACTCAATCTTATTTACACTTGATTAACGAGTTATGAGAATTTCTATTCATATGAGACAATCTATTCAAGACAAATGACTATCGCCCTGTTAACATTAGAGTTAATACTCTAATTGGTATTTAATGCAGATGACCAAACCAAAATTCCGATACCTTGCGATCGCCAGTATGCTTCTCGGCACTATGGCTTCGCCAGGCTATGCAGCTCCGCTCACTTTTTCTAAAGCGTGGCAAATTCTCCAAGAGAACAACAACTCTCTTGCGGCTCAACAAGCCAACGTTGAACGTTATCAACACCTTCAGAACTCAACAAGTAGCCTCAATCTTCCTTCTATTACCTTAGGGGCTAACTACACGCACCTTGATAGTGATGTGACGATTAATGGTGAACAGTTTTCAGATAGCTTGAGTGGAGTAAACCCTGCTATATCCGCGATTTTGCGCCCTCTAGTTGGTGGCGTTACCTCAACGATTACCGAACAAGACATCTTTAGCTCTTCCATTCGTGCTGTGTGGCCTATCTTCACTGGTGGTCGAATAACCGCTGCGCAAAATGCGGCTGAAGGTAAAAGCGAAGAAGCGCAAAGCCAACTGTTGATGGAGAAACAAGCTCGCTACGAAGACTTAAGTAAGTATTACTTCTCGGTGATCTTAGCGGAAGACGTGGTGAGAACGCGTCAAGCCGTTGAAGCAGGCTTAACTCAGCATCGTGATTTCGCCATCAAGCTTGAACAGCAAGGACAAATCGCCCGAGTAGAACGCCTACAAGCCGATGCTTCTTTAGATAAAGCGATTGTAGAGCGCACGAAAGCTCAGAACGATCTTAAAATTGCGCAATTGGCGTTGACCCAAATCCTTGGTCAAAATGAAAGTGTAGAACCCTCTGAACAACTGTTTATCAATAAGAACCTGCCTCATATGGACGTGTTCATTGACCAGACACTCATGACCTACCCCGGCCTTAAGATTCTTGATGCAAAAGAGAAACAAGCAAGCAGCTTAATTAAAGCCGAGAAAGGTAAATACTACCCAGAGGTTTACCTTTATGGTGATTACAGCCTGTATGAAGATGACTCTCTAGCCAGTGAAATGAAACCCGATTGGTTGGTTGGCATTGGTGTGAATGTGCCACTGCTTGATACCTCTGGCCGTTCCGACAAAGTCGCTGCGGCTCACAGTGCCGTATCACAGGTTCAATTCCTTAAGTCACAAGCTAAGCAAGACTTAACCGTGTTGGTACAAAAGACTTACCTTGAAGCAAACCAAGCCATTGAAGAGGTTCAAGGCCTAAACTCGAGCTTGTCTTTAGCTCAGGAAAACCTATTACTTCGTAAAAAAGCCTTCACACAAGGGTTATCTAACTCATTAGAAGTGGTTGATGCCGAGCTTTATCTTGCGAGCATTAAAACCCAGCAATCTGCTGCTCGCTTCAAATACCTAATCTCTCTCAACAAGCTGTTAGCGCTAACCAGCGAAATGAATGCTTACTCCAGTTACTTAACCTCCTCTGTTCCGTCTGATTTCGACTCAAAAACAGACACCGTTAGCCAGTCAAAAGGATAATTCATGAAACCTATTAAGCCCCTTCTTCTATCTTTAGTTGGTATCGGCGTTATTGGCTGGGTCGGATACAGTTTCTATCAAGCTTATCAACCTCAGCCGGTTAAGCTTCAAGGTCAAATCGATGTGCAGCAATACAGCATCTCATCGAAAGTACCTGGCAGAATTGATGAAATATTCGTGCGCAAAGGCGATTCGGTTGAAAAAGGCGAATTGATCTTCTCTCTACTAAGCCCTGAGATTGATGCGAAGCTAGAGCAAGCAAAAGCTGGTCAGAAAGCCGCTGGTGCATTAGCACAAGAAGCAGAGAATGGCGCGCGTACTCAACAGATCCAAGCGGCTAAAGACCAATGGTTGAAAGCCAAAGCAGCTGCCGATCTGATGGACAAAACCTACCAACGTGTAAACAACCTTTACAACGATGGTGTGGTTGCCGAGCAGAAGCGTGATGAAGCCAAAACACAGTGGCAAGCGGCGAAGTACACCGAAAGCGCTGCATTCCAAATGTATCAATTAGCGCAAGAAGGTGCGCGTGACGAAACCAAAGTGGCCGCCGCTCAAAAAGCGTTAATGGCAGCGGGTGCGGTAGCGGAAGTTGAAGCTTACGCAAAAGACACACAGATCCACAGCTGGTTTAATGGCGAAGTCTCTCAGGTTCTATTGAGCAGTGGAGAACTTGCACCACAAGGCTTCCCTGTTGTGACTGTTATCGACACCAAGGATGCTTGGGCTGTGCTCAATGTTCGTGAAGACATGCTTAAGCATTTCGAGAAAGGCAGCCAGTTTGAGGCGTACCTACCGGCTCTGGATAAATCATTAACTTTCCAAGTAACTCACATCGCCGTAATGGGTGATTTCGCAACTTGGCGCTCAACAGACGCAGCACAAGGCTTCGATTTACGTACTTTTGAAGTAGAAGCACACCCTGTCGATACGAGCGAAACACTGCGTATGGGCATGAGCCTAGTGGTTGAGCTTTAGGTGACTTATGTCTGCTAACTCTCAATATACTGGATCGCAATCTAGAGGCTCGCAATCAACGGAGCATCATAGAGCGAAGAATACCTTGCTTCGGCAGTGGGCGATTGTCCGCAAAGACAAATGGTTGTTGTCTTGCCTAACTTGGATTCCTTTGCTGCTTGCTGCCAGTATCTGGCTGATTTTTTCACAAGGGATCGCTCGTGACTTACCGGTCGCAGTTGTCGACCTTGAGCACAGTCAAATCTCGCAACAGTTCACACGCCTTGTTGATGCGTCACCAACGCTGCAAGTCACTCAGAAATACAGCTCTGCGAGTGATGCGGCGAAAGCGATGATCGAACGTGATATCTATGGTTATGTTGTGATACCAAGGCACTTCGACCGAGACCTTCTGCTCGGCTTGAATCCGCAAGTGTCTGTATTCTATAACAGCCAATTTATCTTAATCGGTAAGCTGGTGAACTCTGCCTTGCTGCAGGCTCAAGGGACTTTTAACGCGCAACTTGAAGTCGTGAAACAGCTGTCACACGGTGATACCACGGTGCAATCCGCATTAGGCCAAGCAGTAACGGTACAAAGCCAGATCACGCCGCTGTTCAACAAGAACACCAGTTATGCACAGTTCTTGGTGTCTGCGGTTATTCCTGCACTGTGGCAGATCATGATTGTGGTGGGCACGATATTGGTTTTGACGGCGAACGTTAGAGCACGTGGCCTTCAAGCTTGGTTATCCAACGCACCTATGAAGTCGCTAACCTCAACATTAATACCTTATGCTGTCTTATTTTTAATGTTTGGTATCGCGTTTAGCTTTTGGTTCTATGCTCTCTTAGACTGGCCATTTAATGGCAGCTTTGTAGCATTGACCATTGCCCAAATACTGACAGTGATCAGTTGTATCATCATGGGTTGTTTGTTTTTCTTCTTAACACTTGATCCTGCAAGGGCGATGAGTTTCGCAGGTGCCTTTACTGCACCGAGTTTCGCGTTCATGGGCATTACCTTTCCAGTGACAGACATGAACACGGCTGCTCAAATTTGGAGAAGCTTATTGCCCGTGAGTCATTACATCGAAGTACAAACGGCGCAGTCTAGTTATGGTGTGAGCGCAGCACAGTCTTTGATCAGCCTCTCTTCTATGTTGTGGTATGCAGTTCCTGCTTTCGTGGTAATGTTGCTAATTAAGAAACACTTGGCGCAATCAACTCTAACTGCACAAGCAGATCCATCTACAAAAGCAGCTATATCTGCAAAAACAACGCCGTCAACACAGCCAGAAGCATCAGCACAACAAGGAGTAAAACGATGAGCTTTACTCAACTGCTCAAGCAAGAACTCTTAGCGGTATTGCGCAACCCTGTCGTGCTTCTTACGGTATTTGGTGGTGTGGTCTTCTATTCCTTCTTGTATCCATTGCCTTACGCGAACCAAGTTCCTCAACAACTGAAAGCTTCGGTTGTGAACTTGGATAAGAGTCAAAGCAGCTATCAATTAGAGCGTATGGTGGATGCCACCTCTCAGATCGAATTGGTCCGTCGAGACTCCACCATCGCCGATGCGAAACAAGCCGTGCTTAACCAAGAGATTGGCGGATTCCTTGTCATTCCAGAAGATTTCTATAAAGACTTGTTGCTCGGTAAGAGCCCGACACTTTCTTACGCTGGTGATGCTTCTTACTTTTTGGTCTACGGAACCATTGTTGAAGGGCTTGCCAAGGCCGGTGGTACGTTAGCTGCGCAAGTTAAGGTCAGCCATTTGTTAGTCGAAGGTGTGCCTTTAGAATCGGCAGCCAAAGGCTACAGTGCATTCAGCTTGAACCTGAAACCAACGTTTAATAGTCGCATGGGATACATCGATTACGTAGTTCCAGCCGTCTTTGTGTTGATCCTGCAACAAACCTTAGCCATGGCTTCTGGTTTAGTGGGTGCAACCCAAAACGCTCAATCGACATTTGGCTACTGGAGTAAGACCTCTCCAGCGAAACTGATGCTTGCCCGCTGTTGTACCTTAGTCGGCATTTATTACCTGTTGTCGATGTACTATTTCGGCGCTAGCTTTTCGATGTATGGGATAAACCAGCTCGCCTCAACAACACAGATCTTAACCTTACTTCTGCCCTTCTTACTGGCCAGTTGTTTGATCGGGATTTTTATTGGTGAGTTAGTGCCACGAAGAGAGCTAGTCACGGTTGTAGTGTTAATCAGTTCAATGCCACTGATCTTCTCTTCAGGTTTTATCTGGCCAGTTGAAATGATGCCCGAATGGTTAGTTCTATTATCACAGCTGTTCCCAAGCACACCGGCTATCCAAGGCTTCTTAGCACTTAATCAGATGGGTGCATCTTGGCAAGAAGTGGCATCTCAATGGACATTACTCTGGGGACAAGTTTTGTTGTGGGGTTCGTTATTGGCACTTAAGCTCTACCACAAATCCAGCAAAAGCACGGTTGGCAATAGCAATAGTGATCGAGCCGTTTAGTTTTATGTGCTATCGGAAAGTAGTCATGCTTTCCGCTCATCAAAAAAGCTCTTATAAAGGGCTTTTTTAATATCCTAAGATCCGAATACACTTTCAGCCTTAGAATGTTTATACACCTCGAAAACATATCGAATACTCGAAATCCCCTACGCGCCCTCTATGTCCCTCCAGCCCATCACTCTGAATTCTCCTTCACCCGACTCTATAGCAGCTACTGCATATGCTTTTCTCAGCATAAAAAGCATCGACTTATTCCCAAATGATGACAAAACCCGAACAACTGTAAATTTATTGTAAAAATTTCTTTGTTGGCATTATTTTTATGTATAGGATTATCAGTAGGACTTGGTAGCCCGAATACCATAGTCTTATTGGTGCACATACCAAAAGGATATCCATACAAAGCAAGATCAGTACTTATATTTATTTCGTTTTTCGACCTAGCTACAGCCGTTTATGTTGCCGTCGAATGAAGTAGATATACCGCTGAAATATACAAATCAAATAGAAAACAAACACAACAGCAACAAACGTAATTTATTAAAAAGACAGGGAAAACCATGAAAAACATACGTGAATTATTTTTTGGGTTTATATTATTGTTTAGTTCCAGTGCATTTGCAGAAGAAGGATCATTTAACCTAGCTATCAGCAACTTAAGTCAAAGTGTTGATGGTTTTTTCAACGAATACACAGGTTGGTTCGTTGGGCTGATATTTAAAAGCGTACCGATTGGTGAAGCTAACTTCCCAGTGATTGTTGGCTGGCTGTTGCTCGCTGCGATCATCTTCACTGTTTATTTTGGCTTTGTTCAATTTAAACGTGTCGGCATGGCGATAGACATTATCAAAGGTAAGTATACCGATCCTAACTCTAAAGAGGACGGCGAGGTTTCTCACTTTCAAGCGTTAACAACGGCGCTTTCTGGTACTGTCGGGCTTGGTAACATTGCCGGTGTAGGTGCTGCACTTGCGATTGGTGGTCCTGGCGCGACATTCTGGATGATCTTGTGTGGCCTTCTGGGTATGGCTTCTAAGTTCTGTGAGTGTACTTTAGGTGTGAAATACCGAACTATCCTACCTTCAGGTGTTGTTTCGGGCGGTCCAATGTACTACCTAAGCCAAGGCCTGGGTGAAAGAGGTTTAGGTGGACTAGGTAAAGTGCTCGCTATTGGTTTCGCATTAATGTGTATTTTAGGCGCATTGGGCGGCGGTAACATGTTCCAAGCTAACCAAGCACACGCCATGTTAACTTACGCATTTGATGTACCAAGTGAATACGGTGTGATCACTGGCCTTGTACTTGCCTCTTTAGTTTTCTCTGTGATTGTTGGTGGTATGCCTTCTATCGCATCGGTAACAGAAAAAGTTGTTCCTTGGATGGCTGCTCTGTATATCGGTATGGCTCTGATTGTCATCGGTTCTAACCTTGATCAAGTTGGCCCTGCGTTCAGCGCAATCTTTACAGGTGCATTTACTGGTGAAGGTGTTGTTGGTGGATTTATTGGTGCGCTAATTCAAGGCTTGAAACGTGCAACATTCTCGAACGAAGCAGGTGTAGGTTCAGCAGCTATCGCTCACTCAGCGGTTAAAACAAAAGAACCAATCACCGAAGGTCTAGTATCACTATTAGAACCGTTCGTTGATACGGTAATCATTTGTACAATGACCGCATTGGTTATCACTATCGCTGGTTTAAACGTAGGTCCATTCGATGGCTCTGGTTTAACGGGTGTAACGCTGACTGCTGCATCGTTTACTGAAACGGCAGAAGTATTCAAATACACACTCGCTCTCGCAGTAATCATGTTTGCGTTTTCTACCATGATCTCTTGGTCGTACTACGGTCTTAAAGCTTGGACTTACCTATTTGGTGAAGGCAAAACAACGGAGCTGATTTTCAAAGTGATGTTCTGTGTGTTTGTTGTTATTGGTGCCACGATTCAATTTGGTGCGGTAATCGACTTCTCTGATGCGGCTATCTTTGCGATGTCTATCTTCAACATTCTTGGTCTGTACTTCTTGATGCCAGTTGTGAAGAAAGAACTGCAATCGTTTGTTGCTCGTGTGAAATCAGGCGAAATCAAAACGTATGAGAAATAACGTTTAGTGGAATGAGGTTTTGCTCTAGTAGCTAACTGCATTCTAAGAAACGACACAGCTCTAAAAACGAAACTGTTCTAAAAATTTTTGTAAGACCCTTTGCTTGAGAAAGCGAGAACAGGACTGCAACTTATCCAAAATCCCTACCAGCTTGGCTTGTGGGGATTTTTTATGTCTGAACGATTAGGCGAATAACTACCTTCAATGCCCTGCTCACCCTTTTCACTCTGTTCATCATCGTGTTCAACATCGACACGACGAACCAACTCTTCTACTTTGATCATCTCTTTTTGCGCTAATGGCGAGCGACAATCATCGAAACAATAAGCTATGGTGCAGTTCTCACAAAGATACTCTGGCATCACTCCATCCCTTGTCGTCAAAGCAGCCAAATGCGAGCTAGCAATCGACTGCGTGTTCATCCTGAACAACACTATTATGCAGCGACTCTGAGCTGAAAATATGTATGCAAAGTCATTTAATAAACAACAAGTAACATATCATTGTGGATATACGTAACTATTCACAAATATCTAAGCAAACAATGAAAACACTTAAATAATCAATAATGAGAACGCACCGGATCTATGCTCTCGACAAACGCAAAACGCCCACATCACGTGTGTGATGTGGGCGTTTCAATATTTAATGCAAAACTAACGTTAGGTTGGTAAAGCCTTCGGCTTATAGACCCATCTCTTCAGTGAGCGTTTTGATCTGCTTGAGATCCATGGTGTGGACTTCAATCATTTGTCTGATATCGCTCAGTCGAGAGTTAGCGTTATCTTGCTTCTCACACGCGTCAGATTTCGCATCCCATGATGTGCCATCTAAGTAAACATCACACGCTTTCTTAAGAGAACCAAGATTCTGCTCGAGTTGATCTCTTTCTTTCTCAAGTTTTTCAAGTTCTTGAGAAATCTGTAATTCTTTTCGGAAAACTTCACGCGCACGCTCAAACAAAGTCGATTGCATGTCAGCCTGACGATTAAGTTTCTGGTTGTCTTGCTGAGTTTGCTCTAACGTTTGCTTCTGTTCATTTAGCTGTTGCTCTAACGAGTAGTTCGCCTTCTCTAAAACCGAAGACTGCTTCGCTAATTCCTGGAGCTCTTTTTGATGCTCTTCCGTTTGTTTCACTAGAGCGGCTTCTACTTTCGCATCGATTTCGGTATCAACTTTTGCCACTTTAGTTTCAACGGATGTCATCAACTGTGCTCTGCTGTCATGCAGTTCTTGATAACGAGTTTCGAGTACCTGATAAGTGGACTCCCACTTAGAAGCCGTAACTGTAGAACCAATTAAGCCACCCAGTGCTAAACCTATAACCGCAGCAATGCCGATATAGAGCTGACTGCGCTTATCGCGTTCTTCTATAACAACCACTTCATCTTGTTCGCTTTGTCCAGATTGCTGGTTCACTAGCGGGTACTCCCAAAAATTTATTTAACGTTACGCGGTCACTGACACGAATGCCAATACTGATTGTGAAGGCTCAGTTAAACCTATCGCTCAAGCCAGAAGCACTTAAGCTTTACTAACACATTCATCCCACCTGTTTACAGGCAGGCTTAACGAGTTAACTCCGAAATCATCAAGCTGGCAGTATACAAAAGGAAACTGCTAACGATAACTATCACTACCCATTTTTGCAGTTTTTCGTTTGTCCGGTAACGAAATAGTACAAATGCCAAAGCCAATAAAAAAACAATCGCTATTAGTCGAGTCATAACTCCTCCTTGTTTCTCTATTTTATACCATTTAAATAAGCAAGTTACGTCAGAGACTCGTTGTTTGATCATTTAGTTGAACAACATTTGTGCAAACAGATATTTTGTAGCTGACATCACATTTTATATGATCTAGGATACGCCTACAGATTACCTAATTATTTAGGTAATTGTTCCGATGAAGACTGCAGGAGAGTGGTTTTTAACTAAACATTAACATTTAGTTAGATTGACCCGCCGAAGAAGTAAATCTTTCAGGTGCTTTATGCTGGAGAAATCCAGAAAAGTGAGGACTGTCGTTGGAGGAACCTCTGGAGAGAACCGTTAGATCGGTCGCCGAAGGAGCAAGCTTAGTGCCCGTTACTTATCTATAAGTGATTCGCTAAGTGAAACTCTCAGGCAAAAGGACAGAGGAGTGGAAAGCAACAGCCTTAATTAACACAAGAATTCTATCTAGAAATCCGTATGTATTAAGTAGTGCGCCCGATCCCTGAGATCTGCACTGCCTTCCCTCTTCTCCTTAAATTTTTAATTTATTAAGGGGAATCTATGAACCACCTACAAGCTACACTACAAACCATCAACCAATTCGTTTGGGGACCACCACTGCTTATTCTGCTAGTGGGTACAGGTATCTACTTTACTTTTCGCTTAGGCTTACTCCAGTTTAGACACCTCCCAACTGCACTGAAAATGGTGTTCAGCAAAGACAAATCTGGTACGGGTGACGTATCGAGTTTCGCGGCTTTGTGTACTGCACTTTCAGCAACCATTGGTACAGGTAACATCGTTGGTGTAGCGACCGCAATCAAGATTGGTGGCCCTGGTGCCCTATTCTGGATGTGGCTTGCCGCTGTATTTGGTATGGCGACCAAGTACGCAGAATGTCTACTCGCCGTTAAATACCGCAGAACCGATAGCAATGGCGAAATGGTTGGCGGCCCAATGTACTACCTGCAATACGGTGTCGGCTCACGAATCTTAGCGGTAATGTTCGCTGTCTTCGCGCTCGGCGTTGCTTGCTTCGGTATCGGTACCTTCCCACAAGTCAACGCTATCTTGGACGCAACTCAAATCTCATTTGGCGCTTCGCGTGAGATGTCTGCTGTCGTTCTTACGATATTAGTGGCAGTGGTTACCCTTGGTGGTATCCAATCTATCGCTAAAGTGGCAGGGAAAGTTGTTCCTACTATGGCGGTTATGTACGTCGTCGCGTGTTTAAGCGTTCTGATTTCAAATGCCGACCAACTACTGAATGCCATTACCCTTGTTGTGACTTCTGCGTTTACCAACACAGCAGCAACCGGTGGTTTCTTTGGCGCGAGCATCATGCTTGCTATCCAATCAGGTATCGCTCGTGGTGTGTTCTCGAACGAATCTGGCCTAGGTAGCGCACCAATGGCTGCAGCAGCGGCTAAAACAGACTCATGTGTGAAACAAGGACTTGTCTCTATGACAGGTACCTTCTTCGACACCATCATCATCTGTACGATGACAGGTTTGGCGCTTATCTTAACGGGTGCTTGGCAGACTGATCTTTCAGGCGCTGCGATGACCACTCACGCATTCGCTGTTGGTCTGAATGCAGATACCCTTGGCCCTATGTTGGTTTCTGTTGGCTTAATCTTCTTTGCGTTTACAACAATTTTAGGTTGGAACTACTACGGTGAGCGCTGTGTTGTGTTCTTGCTAGGTACCAAAGCTGTATTGCCTTACAAGATCATCTTCATTGCGTTGGTGGCTTCTGGTGCATTCTTAAAGCTCGACATGATCTGGATAATGGCTGATATCGTGAACGGCCTAATGGCAATTCCGAACCTAATCGGGCTTATCTTGCTGCGCCACGTTGTTATCGAAGAAACCAAGCTATTCTTCAAACCGTTGACGTCTTCAAATGATTGTGAAGCAGTTAAAGCGTAAACTGAAGTGATTGAATACCAAGCCCGCATTCAACTGCGGGCTTTTTTATTTTCATCACATAGCGAAACGTCTTAAATTATTATGCAGCACATATGCCCTTATAAATAACAAGAATATTAAATCGACCACTATGCGATTTAATAAAGAAGATAGAAGACTACTAAAAAGAACACTAATAAAACCAACACTTAATTAGATATTACTTATATTTAACAGATTGTGCGTAGGTGTCAGGCGTTTTGTAACAAACATATTAAATTTCTTTTCGTTTCAACGACACAAAAAACCAGAAGAATAAAACATGTGACTTTAATTCATATATTAGTCAGTTTATAGTCATCTACATTGTAGAGAGAATTATAATAAAAATAAAACGTTGGCTATATGATCAGATTCGACCCGATTAAAAACCGTATTTATAACGATGAACGTTCTATTAAAGTAGGATACCGTGAAACTCGGGTCCTGGAGTTATTACATAAAAACTCACCCGATATTGTTAACAAACAAGATATTATTAGCTTCGCTTGGGGAAACGAGTTCATAGGGGATACGTCACTAGCGAAAAGTATAAGTTTACTGCGCCAAGGGTTCGTTAGATTAGGCATCAAAGAAACCCCAATCGTCACCGTTCCTAAGGTGGGCTATCGCCTTATCGATGAGTGCGTGGTAATCGACTCCCCCATCAATAATGCAGCCACAACTCCCCTTGCTGATGCGAGCAACCTGATACCCGTCGGCAATAACGGTATTGCTATCGGTGCAGCTGTTGCAGTCGAACCTAAGCCTAACCCTAAACAAAGTTCGTCGGCTTACTTTCCCACTGCTGAAAACCGAAACAAGTTGTGCTACTTCACCACTGGCTGCTTACTGTTGGCATCAGCGTTATTGGCTTTTGCTAAGGTTAATGAGAGAAACCTCAGCGATATCAACCCCGTTAACCGGCTCAGCGAGCAATGGATAGGTCAAATACAAGTTTTCCAAGCCCCTGAAATGGCGATGACGCCAGAGCTAGAAAGCATTCTCTATCAGTATCAATGTGATTGCGTGGCGTACATTAGCGAAGAAGCGGAATATTCTGAGCTCTCTATTCTGAACAAAGCCACACGCCAGTCCGTCAACATCTTTTACACGCCAACCCAACTAGATCAAGCCAGTACCGAACTGGCCCTATTCCTAGAAAGAGGTCAATTATGATGCCAATCGTTGCGCTCATTTCTGCATTCGTTTTATTGGTTGGCATATGGAGTATCCCTTCGCCCCAACCAAAAGAAGAGCATCGCTACCAACATAGCGTGGTGGACCTGATAGTGAATGACAATGTATTACGTACCGACGGATTAACGAAAATAAGTAACAACAAGGTGCTGCACCTGATGTCCGTTCAAGACGACAACATGCCCGACCCACTTGTTCTGCGATTCAGAGGAACAGCCCGTCCTTCTCAATCACTTTTCTTTTCTATTTCTGGCACCATTGACTTAGTCTCTGTGCAAAAAATAAATAAAACAATGAATGACAGCCGATTGGCGCCTTACCTGTTAATCAACAATGACCCATTAACGGTAAAGATTGATATCTTAAGTTCGAATGATTTATTTGCCATCATTAAAACGTGTAATACAGGCCGAACGCAACTTCTGGCCAAACGATAATTAGAGATAGTTTAACCACTAGCAAAAAGTGCCCTATTATCAAGTAGCAAGCTTTTCCGATATTACACATAAAAAACGGATGGTTATTTTCATTATTTTATCAGTAATACAATTATTACAGTCTTCCTTACTTTAAGTGTTTGCATTTTAAAACCGATAGCAAAGCAAAATATTCAAGTTAGATTTTTACTCTTTGTCACTCACTACCTGCCCACCTTAAAACTACGAGTATTGTGAATGGTTATACCTGTTCTTCTAATTAACCATTCATACAAACGCCAAAAATAACGTCAAATAATTTTGACGTCTAAGCCCGAATAATGGGCCTTCATTTTTCTAAAAACGGTTTGAGCCCCATCAAACAATTTACGTTCAGTTGCATACTCTTTCACCGTAAAAACACTAATAACAATACAAGCCATTGAATAAACTGGGTAATTTAATTCAACCCTTTTCAGTATCTATCTATTTATCAACATGAAAAAGTGAACTTGTCTTGTTAACTGCACGGCACACAAAACATTATCAAAATAGAAAAATTACAAATGAGGGAATTGTTAATGATCACAGTAAACAGAAGTCTCTTAGCAACCGCAGTGTTGTCTGTTCTATCAACCGGTGTAAATGCGAAGATTTACCCAGACCAAATAGTGTTTGACCAACTTGGTGAAGATGTCTGTCGCTCTGGTTATCGTCCTATAGACCGTTATGAAGCAGAAGAGCAGAAGAGTACTTTGGTCGCTCGCATGGGCACTTGGCAGATCACCGGGTTAAAAGGAAACTGGGTAATCATGGGGCCGGGTTATCATGGCGAAATTAAGCAATCAAGCAGTGGGTCAACGTTCTGTTACCCAAACAACGACCAATCTGAAATCCCCAACTATTCCGCCAAATCGGTTCAGGAAGGCAGCGAAATCGATGTTCAGTATGAATTAGTGAACAACCGTAACGACTTTGTACGCCCATTAAGCTACTTAGCCCACAACCTAGGTTACGCTTGGGTTGGCGGTAATAACAGTCAGTACGTGGGCGAAGACATGACGATAAAGCGCTCTGGCAACAGTTGGGTAATACAAGGAAATAACAATGGCTCTTGTAGCGGCTATCGCTGTGATGAAAAAACCAAAATCACCGTCGACAATTTTGCCTACACCGTTAACGACGACAACTTTTGGCATGGTGATGTTGTCGAGTCGGATCGTGAACTAGTGAAAACGGTTTACGCGACGGCAAGAAACAACAGCAACATCGCGCAACAAGTGGTGGTAGACCTAAAAGTAGACGAATCAACAAACTGGTCGAAAACGAACAGCTACGGATTCTCACAGAGCGTTCAAACAGAGAACACCTTCAAGTGGCCTTTGGTTGGCGAAACTAAGCTCACCGTTAAGTTCGAGGCTAACCAAAGCTTCGCTGAAACAAATGGCAACTCCACTAGCGAACAAGTAACACTTCAAGCTCGTCCTATGGTTCCTGCGAATTCGGAGCTACCGATTCGAGTTGAGCTGTATCGTTCAAGCATCTCTTACCCGTACCGATTCAACGCCGATATTAGCTACGATGTTGAATTCAACGGCTTCCTTCGTTGGGGTGGCAACGCGTGGCACTCTCATCCAGATAACCGCCCGTACAAGGCTCATACCTTCACCATGGGCCGTGGCAGCAGTGAATCTGCCGACATTCGCTACCAATGGGATCACCGTTACATCCCAGGTGAAACTAAATGGTGGGATTGGGGCTGGGCGATTAAAGAAGCTGGCTTATCAAGCATGCAATACGCGACTGGCGGAAGCTTACGCCCCTTCCACTCTTACGTGTCTGGAGATTTCTACGCTGAATCTCAATTTGCAGGTACTATCGAAATTGGACAAGCAACACCAATTACTAACAATCTACGCAGCAAAAGAAGTACTGATTCCGTCAACGAATCTACTGAGCGCATTGGCGACATCGAAGTTACCACCAACTTTAACGCCGATGAGTTGAGTGACTTAGGTTTCGAAGGTGCTGAGATGAACATTAGCGTCGTTGAATAACTGCGCTGTAGAATAAGATCGGTACAAAGATCTACCAGTAATAAAGCACAAAGCCCACGACACATCGTGGGCTTTCATATATTCATGTTCAACTGAAAACGGTGAACTACACAGGCTCTTCCATCAGAAGCTTAACACCCAGCCCAACCAGCACCATGCCCGTCACGCCTTCCATCCACTTCATAAAACTCGCGTTTTTGAGCAAATTTTTAGCCGAGTTAAGCGCGCCAGCCAAACCACATTGCCATACCATCGCAATCATAAAGTGTACCGAAGCCATCAACATAGATTGCAATAAAGGCGAACCTTCAGGGTTTACAAATTGAGGTAAAAAGGCCAGATAGAAAACTGCTGTTTTTGGGTTAAGAACGTTAGACAGAAAGCCTTCACGCAAAGAACGCTTTGCACTGTATGCCTGCTGAGCTTGTTCTCCGACCTTTAAACCGCCACCGTTTTTCATTAATGCTCGCAAACTGCTTAAGCCAAGCCAGATGAGGTAAACCGCACCTACCATCTTAACGGCTTGAAAGAGTTCAGCGGATTGGGCGAGGATTGCAGATATACCCACAGCAGAGAAAAACGCGTGTACATACAAGCCGCTACAAATACCAAAGCTCGTCATACAACCGTCAGCTAAGCCAGAGCGGCTAGTATTGCGAATCACCAAAGCCGTATCTAAGCCCGGCGTTAGCGTTAAAATAGTGATGGCAATTAGAAATGCCTCAAAGTTCAAAATATCCATATCATTGTCATTTTTGTTCAGCGATCTATCATCAATACCGTGTATCTGAACAATTCGCAAGCAACAATTGCCACCAGCTATACAACTCACTGATTTTGTGCACAATAGAACAGTTTGATTTGTTAAGAAATAGTAAATTCAAGGCATCGTACCGCCTCATGCTTTTCTCGCTATATCTTCGACTGCGAAGGTCGGCGTCATTAAAAAGCAAAGCCATAATCAAAGTACACGAGATGAACCTTAACGCTGACGCAGCCCTAAGGATCATTTAAAGAAACCAAATTAAGAGTAGTCAAATGAGCGCATTCAAAAAACTAGTCGAACACTCTCAAAAATGTTCACGCTTTCAACACCTAGCTTCTATTTGTGGTTGGGACCAAGCTTCAATGATGCCAGCAGGTGGTAACCAAGCTCGTAGTGAAGCGATGGCCGAGCTTTCTGTTCATATTCACGGCTTAATGACTCAACCACAGCTTGGCGATTGGATTGCAGACGCTGAAAATGAAGCGCTGAACACTGAGCAACAATCGTCACTTCGTGAAATAAAACGCCAGTGGCAACAAGCAAACCTACTTCCAGAAAAACTGGTTGAAGCGAAATCTCTATCGGGTTCAAAATGTGAACATGCGTGGCGTAGCCAACGCGGTAACAACGACTGGGTTGGATTCGAAAAGAACTGGCGTGAAGTGGTTGAGCTTTCTCGTGAAGAAGCGCAGATTCGCGCAGACGCAGCCAATCTAACGCCTTATGATGCGATGCTGGATATTTATGAACCGGGCACCAGCTCTACTTCACTTGATACCCTATTTGCAGACGTTAAAACTTGGCTTCCAGGTTTAATTGATGAAGTGATCGAAAAACAATCGAGCGAGCAATTTAACGCACCATCAGGTATCTATTCGACCGAGAAACAGAAAGCACTGGGTTTAGAAGTCATGAAGCTGCTTCAGTTCGATTTTGAACACGGCCGATTGGATGAAAGTGTTCACCCATTCTGTGGCGGCGTCCCTTCAGACGTGCGTATCACAACACGCTATGACGAAGCGGAATTCGTTCAAAGCTTAATGGGTATTGTGCATGAAACAGGCCACGCACGTTACGAACAAGGCTTACCAAAACACCTAGCAGGACAACCAGCGGGGGAAGCTCGTTCTATGGGCATTCATGAATCTCAATCTTTATTCTTCGAGATGCAAGTCGGCCGCAGCGACCCGTTCATTGGACACTTAGCGAACTTGGCTGGTCAGCAATTCTCAGGCTCAGAATTTGAGAAAGAAAACTTCCAGAAGATCTACACGCGCGTGAAGAAAGACTTCATCCGTGTTGATGCCGATGAACTGACCTACCCTGCACACGTTATCCTGCGTTACGAGATTGAGCGTGACTTGATCAACGGCAAGATCAAACACACTGACGTGCCAGAGTTATGGAATACCAAGATGCAGTCTTACCTTGGTTTAAGCACTCAAGGCAACTTCACTAACGGCTGTATGCAAGACATCCACTGGACAGACGGCGCATTTGGTTACTTCCCATCGTACACATTAGGTGCGATGTACGCGGCGCAGTTCATGGCTTCAATGAAGAAAACGGTAGATATAAACTCTGTGATTGAAAGCGGTGACCTATCCCCTATCTTCACTTGGTTAGAATCAAACATTTGGAGCAAAGGCAGCCTGCTGACCACTGATGACTTGGTGAAAGGTGCAACGGGCGAAACCTTGAATGCGCAATACTTCAAAGACCATTTGAGAAGTCGTTATCTGTAGATAAAACGCCCAACCACATTGAAGGTTTCTACTTGCAGAGCTTGCTGTGTAAGTAGAACCAAGCTGAAAAAAGCATAGTACAAGTATTGTAAGTCAAAAGTCACAATTATGGTTGAAGGGTAGCTTTGGTTCTAACTAGAAAAGGGGCACTTCTGAGTTACGAAGTGCCATCTGTGAAGGTTCTGGACATTTCCGAGTTGCGTTTTATCTAATTTAGTAAGTCATGAATTAACAGAAGTAGGGCAACTCGCTTAGTCGAATGTCCAGTATCACTGGTGCAGATCAGTTATCATATTTTAAGTAAATCACTCTAGAAAGGAAGCGAAACCTATGAATTTTAGTTTTGAACAACTTCTCGCGTTCGTGACCGTTTATGAACAACTCTCGTTTAGCAAAGCCGCGGTCAAACTCAATAAGCACCGAACTACGATAGGGCAGGTGATTACCAACCTTGAAGACCAACTAGCGGTCAGTTTGTTTGAACGAGTGGGGCGTTCGGTAGAGCCAACTGAAGATGGTCACCTTCTTTATCACAATGCTAAATTAACCATCGAGCAAGCGCGTACTTTCGATAAATTGGCGCTAAGCCTCTCTTATGGTGGATTAGAAAGCGTCAACATCGCTTATTCTAGTGTGATTCCTCATCGCGCTTTGGTTGAAATCCGCCAGCAATTTCTTCGCGATTTTCCGCTAATGCGCGTGAACTTTTTTGTTAGGAATAAACAGGACATCAAAAGAGGCATAGATAGTGGCGAATACCATTTTGGTATCGTCAATGTGCATGACCGTCAGGCGATGTATAGCTTTGATGCTACTTTCCTTGGGCATTTCGAATTTCTCCCTTTTGTTCAAAAAGGTGGAGATCTATCTAGGTTGGAGAAAAGTGCAGTCTTGGTAGCTCTGAAAAACAGCAAACAATTTGTCTTACGATCTTTTATTGAAGAAGGTATGTCAGAGAAGATTATTTACAGCTCAGACAATGAAGCAATCGATCAACTTGCCCTAGTGATAAAGATGGTCGAAGCGGGGTTGGGTTGGGCGTTACTGCCTAAAACCTTCGCTAATACTGAGTTTGCCAATCATGCCATTGAGCCAGTTGAAGCCGATGAGATGCTAGAGGGCTTCAAGTTTGGCTTCGCGCTTTGGTGTCCACATTCCAAACAAATTGTTGATATTAAAAAGTCGTTAATCACCGTGATAAACAATTATCGCAAGCGATTTGAAGACGGTCTCCGTCGTTAACTCATAGACTCATCCAATTTTTTAACAAGGTTCAATTAGAGCCTTGTTTTCGTTTCAGTTAACTTTAAGTTCGAGTTTTGATGGATTACACCCTTTATATAGGAGTGTGAGGTATCAAGCTGACTATCTCTTCAGTCATGTCACTTTCCCTGTACCTTTAAATAATATAAAAGATATCATACAGTTTGTTGTGATTTTACCCCCAGCCCGTGAAGATAAAGTGACTAAATGGTTGATGTGATACATAGCAATTGTTCACAACTAAAGTTCATAAGGATGGATGACTTTTAGTAGGGAAAATGTTCGCATCCTAAACGATGTAGAGTATTCAATCTAAGTGATTTTGGGGCAGTTCTGAGCTAGCAGGCACTTTGCAAGAAAAGCGCCACGAGTAAAGCTTCAGGCTTATGAAGCCTCTGGACATTTCCGTTTTAGCAAGATTGCCAATTAAGCAAAGCATGAATTAAAAGGATAGAAAAAGTCGCTTACGTGATTGTCAGGGATCATTAGACCACTACAACTTCAATTGTCAGTTATAACTAAAACGGCACCTAGCCTTTGAGCAAAAAACCCTATATAACTCATCCCCACCTTCATGCTCTCTTACTCGAAAGAAAAAAATACTCTTCCCTCCCTCCTCATACGCGAGAGCTAGCTCAGCATCATCTCTTATCAAACCTTCAGCTACTAAGTGAACTTCTAATGCATCGAGTGCTTTTTCTTCTAAGGCTTTATCGTGAATTGGTTTAAAACCTCCAAATGAAAGGGAAGAAAAAAAAAGAGCAAAAACAAAAAAACAATTCGCATAACTATTCCTTTTTTATTAGTTCAATACTAATTCCAGTTTAGTAAGAAATTAAGATTGTCGCAGCAGTGAAACTAAATAGATAGCTCTCGTTTCATGCAATTAAAGTCGGAGTTCATCATTCTTATTATGGTAAATGGGTAAATTAGCTACCAAAAACAACCCTCAGACCGCCTCAAACGCTCTCAGCGAGGATTTTGGGCTTGTTCAAGGCTATGCTCATACTACCTTGTATGTGTGTGACTCTTTCAGTGCGATTTACAGAGCAAAAACTAGCGAATTCGTTTGAGTCAAGAACTGTACTCTGCCCCCACTTTTCGTACTTTGTGAGTTAAGTCGCCCCGTTAGCAAGAATTTGGACAGCCGCAACTACCTTAAAATGCAGGTCACATTCTCCACTGGACGGACGGCGCATTCGGTTACTTCCCACCTTACACATTAGGTGCGATGTACGCGGCTCAGTTCATGGCTTCAATGAAGAAAACAGTGGATGTGAACTCAGTGATTGAAAGCGGTGACCTATCCCCTATCTTCAATTGGTTAGAATCGAACATTTGGAGCAAAGGCAGCCTGCTTACTACTGATGATTTGGTGAAAGGTGCAACAGGTGAAACCTTGAATGCGCAATACTTCAAAGATCATTTGAGAAGTCGTTACCTTTAATGGAATAAATCGATAGAGGCTGATCAGTTTATTGATTCAGCCTTTTTAATCACATTTTCAAAACATACTTAGATTGATTTGAAGGTTTTATCCCTTCATCGAACTTAACAATCACGGAAGATTCTGGTACCTACTAGCACGAAATTGGACAATAACAAGTTAGGAGCAGTCATAAACTGCAGTCTCATTCGAAGCGATTAAAAAAGCACTTCTAAACGAGATGTTAGAAGTGCTAATTATTGAGTAAATTTAATAAACTTCTTATACCCAGACTTGATCAAATACTCGGTACATGTTGCCACCTAAGAACTTGCTGCAGTCTTCTTCTGAGTATCCATTTTCAAGCATGGTATCAATTAGAGCTGCAACAATTTGATATGGTGCTGGGGTAGGAAACCCTTTTGCTCCTACAGCGGCACTATAGCCACCATCAGGGAATACGTTCTGCCCCATTGGTGTTTGAATAATAGACGCTGTAAAATTGATGTTCGGGATATAGTCTGAACCGAAGCCAACGTGGTCTATACCGACTAAGTTGACCATATAATCAATATGTCGAAATAATTGTTCAGTCGTCAATATATCTGGGTTAGATGTATCCATAAAGGCAGCCACCATATTTATTGAGCAAACCCCACCGGTTGCCGCAACACCTTTAATCACAACGTCAGAAAGGCTTCTCTGATAATCGGCAATGGCTTTCGCACCTGAATGCGAAGAAATGACAGGTTGGCTACTGCGTTCAATCGCATCTAAGGAGGTTCGTTCGCCAGTATGGCTTACATCAACAGGCATACCGTATCGGTTATAAGCGTCGACAAGTTTTTTTCCATATTCAGTTAGACCACGGTTCTCAATTTCGAAGCAGCCATCACCCACATCATTACGTTGATTATATGCCAATAAACAGTAACCATAGCCCATCTCACGCCATAGTCCTACGCGATCAACATCACCACCAAATATTTGAGTACCTTGGTGAGTGAAGTAAATACCCAATTTGTTTTGTTTTACCGCTTCATCAATATCTTTGGTAGTGCGGATCATCATATAGTCGTCTGGGCGTTCTTTCATTTTGCTTAGGTAGAACTGAGCGCCTTTCATAATGCCTTCAACCGAGGCATCTAACGAGTCTGCGGAAGGACATGCTGCTAGTACCTTGAATCCAGCGGCTTTGCACTTGTCCATTTCATCATGGAATTCTGGTGCTTCAGGTGAAGACCATTGAGAGGGCCAAAGACCGGAAAAAAGGCTGTCAATAGCCATAGAATCTCGAACAATTTTTTTTGCACGTTCAGATGCAGGATATTTGTGTGTTCGTTGAGGGATTTTTGAATAATCTTTTATTTCAAATTCTGGTAATTTTGGTGCACCTGACTTTGTCGCTTTATCATTACTTGGTTCGATTTCAGATTTGTTGTCCATATTTGAAATTTTCCTTAACAGTGTTAGCTTCTATAAAATATAAATATGTTGGAAGTTTGGAAGTAAAGATAGGTACGGATTTATATCAAACGGAGTGTTAAGCCCTTTGTACGCACCTTTTTATGCACCTTTTTATAAATAAACTACGCCCAATGACATGATAAAAACGTGATTTATGTCGAATATTTTTGGCAAATCTATCTAAATGTTACCTCAATTAGAAAATTCATTTAAAAGTATTATATGTGACACTTTAAGAAATTATCGAAGAGGTGAGATAAAAAAGCGATACCTGAGTATCGCTTTCTATAGTCTGATTTATCATTGATTAGGTGAATTAACGTCGAATGGCTTCGCCTGCTTTAACGTCTGTATCTAGTTGTGTGTTGTTGACAACGATTTTGCCGTTAACCAATAACCAATGTACGCCTACGGCTGGGTGGTTAGGATCTTGGTAGGTGCCCACATCAGCGATAGTTTCTGGGTCGAATACCACGATATCTGCGTCCATATTAGTTTGGATTCGTCCTTTATTTTTCATTTGAGGGACAAAATCTTCTATTAATTGAGCTGGCATCAGTGTCATTTTACGTAGTGCTTCCGTCATCGTTAACAAGCCGCGCTCACGAACATAGACTCTGAGTACTTTAGCAAAGGTGCCATTTGATCTAGGATGAGAGAATAGATCTTTTGGTAATGGCCACTCGTCACCTGCATAATTTTCAATGTGGCCGTCTTCGTCCATATGCATCCAGAACATTTCGTCAGATTCAATCAACACATTAGGATTTAGAATCGAAGCGTCTAATAGAGCAAGATCTTTAGGGTTTTGCTCGTCTAGGAAGTGCCAGACAATAAAGGTACCAGGTTTATTTTCTTGGTAGTCTTTCAACTGTTCTTCTGTCATACGTTCTTTACCTAGCTGAAAGTTTTCAGCGGTTGAACCCATACGTTCCCGCCAGCCTTCACCAGAAAACATGGCTGCGCCAACGACAGTACTTGCTGCGCCCCAAGGGTAAGCGCCCACAGTAACATTGATTCCTTGTTCTTGAGCCTTATTGACCATAGGTAAGATGGTTTCGATATCTTTTAATGAAGTACTGTTAATATGACAAAAGTGCATATGAGCGCCAGTGATAGCGGCATTGCCCACTAATTCTTTAACGGCTTCAAACGAGCTTTGTGGCTCGGCATTGCTGGCATAGCGAACGTGAGTATAGGTTGCTACGTCTCTTTCTGCGGCTAATTCAGCCAATGCATAATATTCTTTTTGACCATGGCCCGGTGCATAGCCAGCGTTAATACCGATACCTAGGCCACCTTCATCAAGGCCTTGCTCAATCAGCTTGATGATTTTACTTTCTTGCTCAGGTGTTGCTATATCCATCTTCCAATCATTACGTGATTGAGCTTTTTGGAAATAGCCAACGGTCGCTTCGGGTTCCGTCTCACTAAATGTAGCAATACGAGCGTAAGTCCAACCAGCTGCTGCACCATAGTTTAATGGTAAGCCTTTTTCAGCTTGTCCTGCATACCAGTCACTGATAGGTAGAACACCAGATTCGAGTTCCAGCATAGTGGTAACGCCTTGCATCGCCTGCATTCTGTAGTCACCAATGTTTTGACCATGAGCGTGGACGTCGATGAATCCAGGGGCAACAACTTTACCTGTAGCGTCAATAGTTTTATCCCCAGAAATACTATCGGTCGTTATTGCTGTGATCTTATTATCTTTGATCCCGACATTAGCAACAGAATCGAAATTTGTTTCAGGGTCGATAACTCTGCCGTTCAAAATTACAACATCATAATTAGCGGCGATAACAAGTGGTGACATAAGGCCAAAGCCGACGATCGTAGCCTTTTTAATGAATGATTCTAGTGGTTTCATAATTTTATCCCGTGTGTGTGAGATGAACTATAAGTGTTACGTGTCAAAAATCTTAGACCAATAATTTCACGCTATCTACCTGATCCTCATCTTTGCTCATTCTTCTCAATGATAAGACAAATCTAACGTGACAAGAGAAAGTGACTCAAAAACAATCACTTTTACGCTCATCTCACCCACAACTATTGACTTTGCCGCTCCAGAGCTGCCCTTCTCTATAAAGGCAACTTTGACAAAATAATCCTTCATAGCTAAACGTTTATGTACCAACGTTTTCGTCAGGGAAAAAAAATGCCAAACCTTAAATTACGAAGTTTAAGCGCGATATTCTTCTTTGCTGTCACTCTTCCCATCGTAGTGTTAGCCGACGAGGGGCAAGATGTAGAGGAGGTAGCTAAAGAGCTAGCCAACCCAAACACAACGCTTGGCTCGATGTCCTTTAACTTGGATTGGACGAACTATCAAGGCGACTTAAATTCAGCGAACAGTCAGAACGGGTATCGCTTGAGCTTTCAACCTGTTCTCCCTGTGCCAATTGCAGAGCGAACCAACTTATTTATCAGACCAAATATACCTTTAATATTTGACCAACCCTATTACAAGGGCGATAGATTTGAAAATTCAGATGCAGGTCTCGGTGATATCGGCTTTGATGTGGCCGTTGGTCATACCTTTGAGAGCGGCATGATTGTCGTGGGGGGGATAGTGGGTACACTGCCCACCGCAACAAGCGATGAACTGGGTAACGATCAATTCTTACTCGGTCCAGAGTTTGCCTTAGCCTACGTACAAAGCTGGGGGGTTATCGGGGCGTTAATTACCCATCAATGGAACGCTGGCGGAAGCAATGACGCCGACGCGAGTATTACTGGTGGACAGTACTTCTATACCGCGAATCTAGACGATGGATGGCAAATTCAAGCGCAACCAACTTGGAGCTATAATCACGAAGCGAGCAGTGGAAATAAATTGTCATTCCCTATTGGTATTGGGTTCGCTAAGACGACTCTCATTGGTGGCAAACCCATCAAGTTTGGTCTTCAATACTGGAACTACATTGAAAGCCCTGACGCGTTTGGGATAGAGCATCAACTTCGACTGGTCATCACACCTGTTGTTGCTCTTCCTTGGTGATAACAGGTCGCAGGATAAAATTAGACATAAAAAAACCGCAGCGAACTGCTGCGGTCTTAAATTTGGCGGTGAGTGAGGAATCCGACTTATTTATTTAAGATGCTGATATATATCCATAAAAAAACTCGCAAAGAGAGCGGTAATACTTATGGTAATACTTTTAACCAAGTGTCAAATTCATAAGTTACTGCATAAATTTTTAGGCTAAGGCAACTATACTTTATCCTAACGTACTTAACCTGCTTACAACCGCCAGCTAGTAATTCAGTCTATTTCAACATAAGTATAATAGCTTCTTCAACGGCATCAGTTAGGTATTTCCAACGGTGCTGCAATAGCCATGCAGGCTAAGACCCCCGATACACGGTTACTCACTTTAATCCCTTTCCGCACAGAATCTCTGAGCCTTAAGAAGGTTCTGGGCATTTCTGAGTTACGAAATGGTGCGTGAGAAGTTTCTGGACAAAAGTGTGCTACGCGATTTGCTAATTTAGTGAGCAATGGATTAGTTTAAGTAAGTTAAATGAGATTTGTCTTAAAATAGACAAAAAGCACGTCGGGCAGCCAATTACTCAGTATTGTTTGCAGGAGCCGTTTAATTAGTAGTGTCTACTTTGGCCACATCAAGGTTCCAAGCATATGAAAATTAATTGAATGCTCGGGCTATCCTCCCATGCCCTTGATAATCGTATTTCACTGAGTTACTGCTAACGAATACTGATTCACCAGCTCTCAACACAACGTGATTATTTTGACTTGAAATTGCAACTTCACCTTCAATACAAAACAGTATTTCTGCGCTACGAACAAACTGTGCTTGGCTGGTAATCTCGACTGTCATTACTTCAAAGCAGAAGTCATCAACTGGGATCGGGTAGCTCACTTTATTACTCTCTTTATATATTGGTTTTAGCCGAATCTCCGCTGGTTCAATCGGTTCGAATGAGGTGTTATCTATTAACTCAGTTACATCAATGTGTTTTGGTGTGAGCCCTGCGCGCAAGACATTGTCTGAACTTGCCATTATCTCCAGACCAGTCCCCTGCACATATGCATGTGGGGTTTCGGCGTACAAAAACATTGCTTCGCCAGGTGCTAATTCAACAGTATTAAGCATTAGTGGAGAAAATAGGCCGATATCTCCAGGATAATGCCGCTTAAACTCAGCACTGTACTGCAGAGCCTCGCGCCCTATCATGGTTTTAGCCGGACGTCTGTGCGCCTCACCAAGTTCAGCCAGTGCCACCTTTTTACGTTCACCTTCAAGTGACATAATCGCAGCAAAGAACTCTTTTAGCGCTGCACTATCTGCGTGCTTTTCTAGCTCGGAAATTTCTTTCGCCAGACTTGGAATGTCGGCCTCTTTAAACAAAGTAATAATGTCTGCAATTGGGCGAAATCCATTCATCGCTTTATAAAAGGTTAAAGCGTAAACCAATTCAGGCTTATGGTTGGAATCTTTATAGTTTCTGTGCGCGGCATCTAGCGGAATCCCTCGTTGGTTTTCTCGCTCAAACCCTTGCTGCGCTTTATGTTTACTAGGGTGTACCTGAATAGAGAGTGGCATCTCTGCGGCAAGCACTTTGAATAAGAAAGGCAACTCCCCAAAACGTGCAGCGGTGTAGCCACCAAGAATATCTTGCTTGTTGTGCTCAATTACCTCAGCAAGAGGCTCTCCGGTACCATCGAGCCTAGAGCAGCCATTTGGGTGAGCACCCATCCAGATCTCTGCCTGTGGCTTGTGCTCTGGATTATTGATACCAAATAGGTTGTGAATGGAGTCTTTACTACCCCATGCATAGTTTTGGATGACGTTATCAAGCTTAAATAGAGACATACTACTTCTCTCCAAAAATCTGTGCGCCGACTTTCAAAGTAGCGGCAATATTGCGTGCAGTGCGAGTCAGATTATCGCCCGCCTCTGTCAGAACTTGTTCTAGTGGTTGTGGTGAACGAACCGTGCCAAAGGTGCTATCGACAACGTTGTAGAGTTCATCAATCTCTTTACCCAATGAGCCTGCAATTCCAATCACGGGAATACCTTGTAGCGTGGCTCGTTTAGCAATACCAAACGGGGTCTTGCCTTGCAGGGTTTGGTTATCCATCTGGCCTTCGCCAGTAATAACCAGATCCGTGCCCTGCAGCACTTGGTCTGCGTTTAAGGTGTCTAAAACCATCTCAATACCTTGCTTGATTTGGATATCAAATAGCAGTGATAAACCAAGAGATGCGCCACCAGCAGCGCCAAAGCCAAGTGTAGTTCGGTTATCTGTTCCAGTGAGATTGCTGCTGACCTCTCCAAAATGATTCAACGCGTCATCAAGCTGATCAATCAGTTCCGAGGAAGCCCCTTTTTGAGCACCAAAGATATAGCTAGCGCCGTTTTCACCAACTAATGGATTGTTGACATCACAAGCGATCACAAACTCGACCTGTTGGCATCGAGGATGGATATTGCTTAAGTCGATACGAGAAAGGTTAGAAAGAGCAGTACCACCCAAGGCAATCTCATTGCCTTGCTCGTCCAACAACTTGCCACCCAATGCTTGGACGATACCAGCCCCACCATCATTGGTGGCGCTGCCTCCAAGACCAAGCAGGACTTTATTTACACCTTTCTCAAGTGCCTCTTTGATCAACTCACCAGTACCATAGGTAGTTGCAAGGGCAGGATCGCGATCTTGTGGCGAAACTAGGTCTAATCCCGATGCTGAAGCTATCTCTATCAATGCCGTATTACCGTCATCAAGCAGTGCCCAATGTGCATCGACGGTCTCACCTTGTGGGTTCATCACTTGGGTAGTTTGCACAATGCCATCTAACCCTTGCATCAATACATCGACCGTTCCCTCACCGCCGTCGGCCAGCGGTAGATGCACATACTCCGCTTCTGGGAATACTTGTGCAAAACCGGCTTCAACGCTTTGGCATACCTGCTTGGCACTAAGAGACTCTTTAAATGAATCGGGGGCAATTACAATCTTCATCTCGGTTCACCAACTCCGCCCAGTTGGAATCAGAGCGGAGGTTTCTACGGTTAAAAACTAGGATTAAAACTTCACTTGGAATGATTTAGCCTGACACGCATTAAGTGCACCAAAGCTCTGGCTAGCGACTTCGGTATCACGTACTCGCTCATCCAAGCTGGTCTCTTGCCATGAAGTCACTGGTTGAGTGAAGGTAACACCATCTTCAATCTGTCCAGATTCAGCCGGGTTGTAGACACGTAGAATTAAGGCATCTTCATCTTCCGCTTTCTTCAGTACACTAAGAACAGCTCCTTTCTGCTCTTTGGCAAGAAGCGAGTAGGTTAACGGCTTGTCTTGCTCACCGACGTTTAGCTTCATTGCGTTGTACGGGATCTTGTTGTAACACTCGATTGGCGTTACATAGTCTCGTGCTTTAGCCATAACGTTGGCCGCGATATGGTTGCCAGCAAAACCAAGTAAGCTGAATTCACACACCAACTTGCCGCGAGTTTGCGAGTCTGGGGTCGGGATCTTGATACCTGAAGGACGTCCTGGACGCAGCAACAACTCTTCTTTACCTAGAACTCCTACCCCACGCAGTAGAGTTAGAGCAAAGGTATCGCGTTCTTCATTGCCTTGGCTTGATACGACTTCAAACTCACGCAGACCATTGGTCATCAATGCCAGTCCACCTGTCTGGTTTTCAACCGCAGCAAAGTTCATCAGCTGGTACACAGGCACTGGCGCTTCTTTCCAGCTTTCTTGCTCCCATACTTCCATTGCAGGGTCGTTAGTTGGTCGAGTGATAAGGCCAAACTGGTTATCTGCCACCACATTTTCAGAGACAAATGGCGTTGGGATAAGCACACGTACTCGATGATCGTCTGCTTGATTATCTAGCTCCATACGGACTTCAATGCGGCGTGAACCGGCTTTAAGTACCACTTGACAATCGACATCTACATAGCCGTTTTGTCCTGTGCGCTCTTCACGCTCTTGCAGATTAGCTGGTACATCCATTCGCAGTTTGATGCTAGCAACCGATTGGAATCCTTCATGTTTAATATCGGTTTCGACTTTAAACTCATCTGAGTAAAGCAGCCACTCTTTGCGAGATGGCGAATAGTCGTACTCATCGCCATCGTCTGAACCATCTTCAATTTTTAGCACTTGGTCGTATGTCATCTCGGTTTCTTTGTCCAAGATGGTTAGGGTGCCATTGTCGTTCACTTTGATGGTGTAGAACTCATTCTCTAGCAGGTAATCTTTCTGCTCGGCAATCTTCTGAGCACCTTGTTCATTGCCTTGAATATGCAAGGTAGCAAAGCCCATCGCAGGTACAGATTGTTTAATCTGAATATCGTACTCAATAAACGGGTCATAGTTACCGTAGTGGACAATCTGGCGGTCAATCTTGCCTGGGTCGATCACTCGCTGATCTTGGATGAAGTACTCAACTGAGTTGCCGTTATCATCGAAGATGTTGAACTGCTCTGCACGAATAGTGATGGTGGTGTTGATCACCTCTTCACGTTCGTATGGCGATAGGTTAAAGAAAGCTAGCTTGTCGCAGCCTTCACGCGCTGGCATGTGGTCAACAATTTTACGCTTGTAAAAGGTGATCAGATTGCTCGCCATATCGTCGGCTAGGATGTAACGGTTAAGGATCTCCGCATGCACCTTGTCTGAACAGCAGCAGCCAATAGAGTCATGGGCATGGTTCTTCATGCTCTCTTTCCACATTTTCTCAATCAAGCCATGGTGATATTCAAAACCTAGTGACCAAGCGATAGAAGCAAGAGGTTCTAGGATGTTGACGATCTTATTCTCTACCTGAGCGTGGATCAGCTTGATATCCATACGAGTTGACGAAATTGTACGGTGCACACGCATGTATTTGCCGTCGTTAAACTCGCCTTTTACTGTGTCTAATTGATCGCGTTCTTGCTTGATGCGGTCGAACACCTCTTCAAAGCGGCTCATCACAAACTCACGTTCTGGGTAAACCTCACGTAGCTTGTCCATCACCTCAAAGATGTCTTTTTGGATTGGCATCTGATCGTGACCATTCGGCAGCAGGATATCTTTGGTCACTGACGGTTTTTCTAACACCGGGAAGTATTTGTCTAGGCGAGCACGCAGCCCTTCTTCATCTTGAGGTAGGTACTTACCAATCGCATATCCAAGAGGCAGTACTTGTGCAGCTACTTCTGAACCATCATTAGATTGCCATAAGAACTCAGTTTTGTTGGTACCGTGACGCTCAGAGCAACCACGCCAGAACATCGCTGTATCGATATCAAATCCGTTATAGATCATCGGCAACTGTGAGCTCATTGAGAACGAGTCTGGCAAGTAACCAATTTTCATTGGCTCACCTAACTCTAGACAATCGCGTAGGCCGTACAACATGTTACGAACGATTGACTCACCACCAACCTGCATAGTGTCAGTTTGAGAGTACCAAGGGCCAACAATAAGTTTGCCCGCCTGAACTAGGTCACGTACACGCTCTTTATTTTCTGGCTTGATGGCAAAGTAGTCTTCAAGGACAGCGGTCTGACCATCAAGTACATAGTATTTGTATTCTGGATCGCTCTCCAGACGTTGCATGATCTCTTCCATGTTGTTCACCAGAAGAATACGAGACTCTTCAGTGGTGAAGTACCATTCGCGATCCCAGTGCATGTGTGGGGTAATATGAACGCGTGATTTAATCATTGTTTTGTACCTGTAAAGACTGTGCTGTGCGACTTAAATGAGTAATGGCTTTTGAGTAAACGCTGAGTTATCCAAATAACTTTGAAGCAATAGAACCAAACAACCCTTTCTTCTCTTCAACTACTGGTGCAGATTCTTCGGCTGCCTGTTCAATTTGTTCTTCCTCATCGCTAAGAAGTGCAAAAATTTGTTCTACAGTTGTCGCGCTAAGTACCGCTTCACGAACTTCATCATCAATCAAAGTACTTGTCAGCTCGGTCAGCAGTTGCATGTGTGTAGAGCCCGCTTCAGCATTAGGAATAGCAATTAGAAAGATCAGATTTACATCCTCTTCTTCATCAATGCCCTGCCATTTCAAATCTTGTTTTAGGGTTGCGACTGCAAATGCTGCTTCTTTCACTGCGTCGGTTTTGCCATGTGGAACAGCAAGGCCTTCGCCTAGCGCCGTTGCACCATGCTCTTCACGGGCAAACACAGCTTTTAAATACTCTTCTTTGTCGTGCAGTTTGCCTTGTTGGTCGAGTTGTTCAGCGAGTGCTTCAATTGCAGCGTCACGACTTTCGAACGTCGTTTGTAGATTAATCAGTGATGAGTTGGTAAGCGTTGTAAGGTTCATAGTTTTAGCCCCGTGTTCACGTTCTTTTGGGTTATCTGTTTATGTGACAACAATAATACCAATCAAATACAAATAAGCCGTGATGCAGATCTCACAAATATCACGATATGTATTAAATTGGAGTTAAGGGCCCATATTTGTATTCTTTATCATTATTTAACTGGGTGGAATTCGTATTATTCAAGTCAAAGGTCACACACTAAGACCTGTTAGAGTGGTTCTACAGGTTAATACGCAAGAGGTTAGCTAGGATATGACGACAAGATTACCCATGTACCGACAAATCGCTGATGCCATTAGAGATAAGATTAGCACCGGTATTTACAAGGTTGGTGAAGCACTACCGACAGAAGCACAACTCCGTGAAGAGTTCTCTGTCAGCCGCGTAACTATACGCCAAGCGCTTAAACTTCTAATCGAACAACAAGAGCTAGAAAGTATTCAAGGTAGTGGTACCTATGTAAAAGAGAGCAAAATAAACTACAACATCTACCAACAGAGCAGCTTTGCTGAGAAATGGGCTCATTTGCAGGGAGTAACACACAGCGACGTCTTATCTTTCGAGGTACAAGCCGCCTCATTAACGCTGGCCGAACACTTGGATATCAATGAAGGCGAGCGCATTTTCTACATCAAGAGAGTACGTTTCCTGGACGAGACCGCCATTACGGTTGAAGAGACTTGGATGCCAACGACTATGTTCCCAGACCTCAGTTACCAAGTGATGCAAGGGTCGAAATATGACTACATCGAAAAGCAAAAGAAGATGGTGATAGATAGAAGTGAGCAAGAAATCATGCCTGTCCTTCCACCAAGTGACGTGGCGACATTGCTTGGAGTCAATCCTACAGAACCTGTTATAGAAAAGCGTACTCGCGGATACCTAGAAAATGACACCATCTTCGAATATAGCCGAAACTATTTCACGACCAACAACTATAAATTTACCCTCACCTCTAAGCGCCAAAGGGCGAATACAAGCTATTCTATTTAAATAAGGGTTTTATTACTTAATGTCGCCTCGTAGCTATTTAGTATTATATTTCAATGGTATATAGTCATAGTGCATTTTTTGTATTACTTTTACACTTAGAACAATAAAAACAAATTAAATACAAATAATACAACTTGTGAGAATCATCACAGATGATTAAAACAAATTAAGTAAGGATATAATCATTGAGTGACCTATTTGTCGCTCAAATGACGAGAGACGACGCAAAGGAACATCAGATGAAAATCTTAGCGATTACAGCATGTACAGCCGGTGTAGCGCACACCTACATGGCGGCTAAAAATTTAGAAAAGAAAGCAGCCGCGCGCGGTTGGGAAATAAAGGTCGAGAAGCAAGGTGCGAATGGACTAGATGGAAAACTAACCGCACAAGATATCGCGCAGGCCGATGGCATTATCTACGCTGTTGACGTAGGCGTAATTGAAGCTGAGCGCTTCGAGGGGCTAACGTCTGTGCAAGGTAAGGTTAAAGATGGTATCAAAGCCGCTGATGAAATGCTTGATGCACTCGAAGAGAAGGTCAAAGCGGGTGGCTCAAATGCGAAAGCAGCCACGACGACCAACAAGTTTGCCGAGAAGGAAGAGAGCAACGACAATATGATCGTTAGTTTCTTGAAACTTTGGTACAAGGGCGCTCTTTCAGGCGTATCTCACATCATTCCTCTTGTTATAATCGGTGGTCTTTGTGTAGGTCTTCTAAATCTATTCTTCGGCTACGATTACACCCACCTTTATGATGAAGCGATACTGGTTGAATACACGGGCAAAACATACGCAGACCTTGGCATAATTAACGCCGCTGAAGGGTTAGCAAACAGTGAAATCGGTGCAATTAAGAAAGAAGTTTATGCAGCTATTGCACAGCCAGAAGCCAAAGCGCAGTTTGAGTCTTCGTTTCAAGGCATTATTCATTTCCTATACTACGGCACGTTAAAAGCATTTAACCCACTGTTAATCTGTGTGCTTGCAGCATTTACAGCTTACGGTATGGTCGGTAAACCTGGTCTAGCTCCTGGTTTCGTCGGTGGTTTCGTCGCTGTTGGTGGTGGATTCGGTAAGATCTCTATCATGACCGGCGGCTTCCTAGGTGGCTTAGTAGCCGGTGCAGCAGCAGCGTTATTTGTTATGCTTGTCCGCCAGATCAAAGTACCGAAAGTACTAGAGTCAGTGAAGATGATTATCATCACACCTCTACTAGCGGGTATCGCAACACTAATCTTTATGTATGCGGGCCCTGGTAAGTTCTTCGCGATGCTTAACAGTGGTTTGGTTGACTGGCTAACCTCAATGGGCACAAACAACCTACTGATTCTTGGTTTCATCCTCGGTGCTATGGCTTGTTTCGATATGGGCGGCCCGGTAAACAAAGCGGCTTACCTATTCTGTATCGGTGTTGGTACAAGTGGTGACTTCGCTGGTGATGCATCAATCTTTTACGCTGCCTTTACTGCTGCGAAATGTATCCCTGGTATGTCATTAGGCATTATGTCTGTCGTATTCAAACGTTTCTTCGATGAAGAAGATCGCTTGGCAGGCCCTTCAACCGCTATCTTAGGTTTCTGTGGTATCACTGAAGGTGCTATCCCTTACGCTGTAAAAGATCCAATGCGTATCATCCCTGCTCATATGATTGGTGGTGGTGTAGCGGCTGCATTAATTCTTTCTTCTAAGATTACTATTGGTACCGTAGCTGGCGGCGCAGTGTTCATGCTACCTGTCATCGGTAACCCTGTTGCTTGGCTGACTTACTTCGTCATCGGTATTGCAGTGTCAATGGCACTAACCATCGGATTAAAAGTAATAGGAAACCAAAAAGAAAAGAAGTTAGCTGAAACGAAAGCTTAACTCACCCTCACTTAGTATGCTCCAAAACTCCAAGCCTCCCCCGCTTGGAGTTTTTTTGTATTATCAGCTCACTCACTCAACAACCATTTCTTGTATTCAGTGCTTTAATTCGTATCATTAAGCCTCTAGAGGTGATCACAAGTCGTTGTCACCTATCTCTTTTGTATTGTTTTCGAGGTTTACATGGCAAGACTGCCCCTGTATCGCAAAATAGCTGACGCCATTCGAGAAAAAATCAGCAGTAAGATTTACAAGGTAGGTGAGGCGCTGCCAACAGAAGCTCAACTGTGCGAAGAGTTTTCTGCCAGCCGAGTAACCGTTCGTCAGGCGCTTAAACTTCTGATCGAAAATGAAGAGCTAGAGAGCATTCAGGGTAGTGGCACCTACGTTAAAGAGAATAAGGTTAACTACGATATCTACCAACAAAGTAGCTTTGCGGAAAAATGGGCTCATTTAGGTGGGATAACTCATAGCGATGTAATTGCCTTTGAAATTCAATCTGCCTCGTTAACACTAGCAGAGCACTTAGACATCAACGAAGGCGCTCGAATTTTTTACGTAAAACGCGTTCGTTTTGTCGATGACAACCCAATCACCGTTGAAGAGACATGGATGCCAGTCGACATGTTCCCGGATCTAACCTATCAAGTGATGCAAGGCTCGAAATACGATTATATCGAGAAGCAGAAAAAACTGGTGATAGATAGAAGTGAGCAGGAAATCGTGCCCATCCTCCCGGCTAACGATGTTGCTGAGTTGCTAGGCATCAGTCCTGCCGACCCGATCATTGAGAAGCGCACTCGCAGCTACCTACACGATGACACTGTATTCGAATATAGTCGCAACTACTTTAAATCCAGTGACTATAAGTTCACTCTAGTCGCAAAAAGACGGAAATCTCCCCGTTAACCTGTGGACGTTTTGAGTAAACTTGTAGAATGTTCGAATCGACTATTCAGGTTACTATTTATAGGACAAACTTTCTTTAACAAGATAGCTATGAGTAAAAACACTAACGTGATGTATGGAATCCACTCC